>JBFGLD010000023.1:0-14835 GCA_041576335.1 Anaerolineae bacterium
CAGGTAGACAGCTTTGAGGCCGATTTACACCTTGATTTCGATCCGGACAGTACTCCTTTTCGCGCCGTATTTATTCGTGCACCCCGCATAGAGGCGGTCGGTCCTGCGGTCGAGGTCTTAGCCCGGCTTGGCGACGGTAGTACTGCGGCTGCACGCCAGGGAAACCTATTGGTCACAACCTTTCATCCTGAGCTAACCAACGATACGCGCTTTCATCAATATTTTCTGGATATGGTCAAAAACGTCCGGGCCGACAATTCTTGCTAAATCGAGGAGGGGTGCATTTTACGCTGGGAGGGAGTTCGGTTGCAGGGAGCTCTTCGTCTTAGCGACCGCACTTATAGAGTAAATCTTGAAAACCCGAAATTCGCTGAACCGCCCGGGACCGCCAAAACTCAAGAACGTAAAACCGTACGCAGTTCGGGCCTTACTGGTCAAAGGCATTGAAATTCTGCTAATCCACCACGCCTTTGAAAACCCGGCGTTGTTCGGCAAATGGGCCTTTCCGGGTGGGCGGCTCGATCCGCACGAAACGGATCCGCTGGAGGCGCTTCGCCGCGAGCTGCAAGAGGAACTATCGGTCGAGGTCGAGGTGCTGGGGAAGCTGGGCGTCTTTTTCAGCCGGGCCGGGTTTGACTATACCATCTTTGCCGCGCGCCCACTCGGGCCGATCGGCCCCTTACAACCAGGTGAAATTCGAGAAGTAGCCTGGTTAACCCCGGCCGAGATTTATGAATGGCATAAAAAAGATAAACTGCAATTCGGCTTTGAAATGGATGCAGTATCGTCATTCCTCAAAAAGTTTACCTAGCTTTTTCCCTCGCTTCGAACTCCCCGCCCGGTTTTGCAGGGCGATAACAATCGTCAAGCATTTCTACCATCTCGGCGCGTCGTTGGGCGGTCAGATAAGCCCCTTTGGTAAAGGCCGCCACAAACAGCAACACGGCAAGCCCGAGCCCTATGGCCGGCCACCAATTGAAAATACCCAGGTATAGATCGAAATAGGCCATAGGAATGAGCCCAAGGATGGACACAGCGCCTATGGTTAAACCTGTTCTCGTCATTTTTTTGGGTGACATTGTCGTGCCTCCTGCCAATAATTAGGTGCGGTTGAGCCACGGGCGAACATCAACACCTGTCATGCCGGCTCGCCTGGCTGCTTCCAGCCCTAAATCGCTGTCTTCAAAAACCATGCAGTATTCCGGCTCAACCTTGAGGCGACGGGCAGCTTCCAGAAACGTATCCGGCGCAGGTTTGCCGTTAGTGACATCTTCAGAGGTGACGATGGCATCAAAAAAATTTTCCATGCCGATGGTTTTGAGTGCCGATTTGACAACAAGTGGAATACCGCCCGTCGCCACGGCCATTGGCAGGCGACCTTCGTACTGTTTGGCAATGGCCACGACGGGCTCAATTGGCTTGGCCCGGGGTAGATACTTTGCGAGAAAGAGTTTTTCCTTTTGCGTCGCAGTCTGCTTTGGATTGAGTTGGTAACCGAATTTTTCATTCAATATCTCAGTAATCCTGTCGCTTGGCACGCCCGCCAACTCGTAAAATAGCTTCTCTGGAAAATCCGCGCCTACGGCCCCGACCGTTTCCTGCCAGGCTAAATGGTGAAGGGGCATGGTATCAACGAGGGTGCCGTCGGAGTCGAAAATTAGGCCTTGAATTTGAGGTTCTATTGTGATCATATCATTAATGTCCTTTTTGGGTTAAGTTTGACATTGCGGGCAAAAATGCGTAGAGCGGCCAGCAAATACGATCCGCCGGATAGCAGTGCCGCAGTTCAAGCAGGTCTGGTCGCTGCGGCCATAGACCTGAAAGTGATTTTGGAATTCCCCACCTCGATAAACCTCATCAAGCGATGACCCCTTGTGAGTAATGCCGGCCGTCAGGATCTGGCGAATGGCATGGTAGAGCCGTTCCAATTCCACAGTTGACAGCGTATCGACCTGCCGCTGCGGATTGATTTTGGCCATAAAACAGCTCTCATCGGCATAAATATTGCCGATGCCGGCGATGAATTCTTGGTTGAGAAGAAGTGGTTTTAAGCGTCCTTTACGTCTGCGAAAAAGAGCTTTGAAATCCTCAACGGTGAAACGGTCGTCCAGCGGTTCGGGTCCCAATTTTCCAATAACCTGATTGGGATCTTTGACCAAATGAACTCGCCCAAATTTGCGCGTATCCTTAAACCGTAACTGATGACCATTATCCAGGCCAAAAATTGTGCGCACGTGGGAATGCAGGGAATCTCCGACCGGTTCCACCAGTAACTCGCCGCTCATTTTTAGGTGGATAAACAATGTGTCACCGGCGGATAAATGGAACCGTAAATACTTACCACGCCGGGTAATGGCTTCAATCCGCTGGCCGGGCAGCCTTTTCTGCAGCTCTCGAATGGGGGTTTTGATGCTGTTAGGCCACATCACGGTCACGTCGGTGAACGTGCGTCCCACAAGCGGGCCCTGCAAGCCCCTGACAACGGTTTCAACTTCGGGTAGTTCCGGCATCAATGACTACACCTTCTTCATCCGACAGCCAAATGTTAAGTGAGGAAGTTCTTAGCCTCCGCCGAGCGTTAAAACGCCCGGCTATGCCGGGTGCAAGTCGGCTCAAACCGGCTAAACAGGGCTGATTGAGCCGGTTTTGCCTGTACCCGCACGGTTGAGCCGGCTATCACCAATAGTAACCTGGTGGCTTAAGCTCCAGGCGATCTCTTCGGCTTAATTCGGTCGTCCCCAGCACGCTTAAGGGTTAGTTTATTCCAGATAGACTTTTCTGTCCAATCCACTCTATTGCCTGAAATTAGGCAACATGTCCGCTGAGTGCCGTTCAAGACGTCCTTCCCAGGATTTTTTCTCTCTGCCGGCTCAACCCGTCATCTGACCAGGCTTTAGACTATCCGCCTGGCTAGTGAAATCAAGAGGTTTTTCGGGTAGAATAATACTGGGAACAAAGAATTTTTTGCAGAAAAGGGGGTTCCGCAGGGGCTAAATAACCCCTGGACGCAGCTTTACTATCCAAGGTATCTAAACCTTGAAAGGAGGATCGTCATGTCTAAGCAGCTTAGAAATGTTGCGATGGTCGCCATAGTGTTGGGGTTGGTATTTACCGCTACGGCAAACGCGGCGAGTCCACCACTGCAAGAGGAAGGGCAGGCGTATGTGGTCCAGGCGGATGATTGGTTAAGCAAGTTGGCTGAAAAGTACTTCGGCGATGCTACGCTGTGGAACCGTATTGTCGAAGCGACCAACACCCGGGCAATTGAAGATCCAAGCCTGAGCGTAATCGAGAATCCGGATTTGATTTATCCTGGGCAGATCATATTTATTCCGCAGGAGAGAGTGACCCTGCCAGCGGTCGTCGAGCCGGTCGAACAGGCGGCGAGCATCAGCCTTTTGTGTCAAGATCAGCATCCGGCGGTGCGGGCACTTTGCTCAGAAATTCCTATCGCCCGGATCCACTTCAACCCGTATGATGAAGCGGAATTTTTTACGTGCGCGAGCCGCTCAGGGATAGGCAGCGTGCTGGTTGATCCCAGTGAAGTGACGATTTTGGTGCCCAATGATGGCGACTTTGATCTCAATGGCATGTGTGCTGCGATCAAAATTACGCAAACCAGGACAGATCTTATTCCGCGGTGGCCGGACAGTAAGTTCGATATCTCAGCGGCATTTGCCGAGAAATATAAGCTGCCGCCAGGGGAGCAATTAACGATACCTCTGGCCACGGCATTTAATATGGTCAAAGCCGGTGAGTTAATTTGGACAGGTAAGCATGGGGTGCCCGGTAAAGCGGGCTTATTTCAAACGAATCCGGTTCTTACCTGCGATCCCCAGGCTGATTTTGAAATTGAGATAGGTCCCTTCAAACCGAAGGGTTGATCGGGCCTACCTGAAATCATCAAAATGCTTGCCGGCAGCCTCGATGATGAACGACTGCGGTTCGGTTTTTCGGCGGTAGAGCCGGTGCGGCGAATTCTAAATATGATGTCTTGATCAACGTTTGACGGTCCGGTAGTTAGTACGCCGGCGTCGAGTCTGTTCTAGATTTCGAATACCGTTGAAAAAATCAGGCGGAGTGAGCACGCCCACGTGCGAATGGTCCCAAGAGCGGCACGTGGGCGTTTCTGTCTCCTCAATTTGAGCAAAAAAGAACTATTCGCCAACAGCATCCTGTTGGACGCACCCGTCGCCTTATCGAGCTTGCTTTTTAGGGAGGCGTAGCGTAGAATTGAACACCAGCCGATTTGTCGGGCTTCAGCCATGTAACTGACCGCAGTATTTGTTAATGGGCTTGGACCGGCTTAATCAGTCCATCATTACGCACGAAACTACCTAACTTTATTCGGAGATCTTTTGATGAAGGCAATTCAAGTTCACCAAATAGGTGGTCCGGAAGTGCTGCAATATGCAGATGTGGCGCCGGGCGCACCCGGTGAGAAACAAGTGTTGGTTAAAAATGAAGCTATCGGGGTTAATTTCATTGATATTTATCATCGTACCGGCCTTTACCCCAAGCCACTGCCGTTCATTCCAGGGTCGGAAGGCGCCGGTATTGTCGAGGCGATTGGGCCTGGTGTCGCAGAATTTAAGGTTGGAGACCGCGTGGCTTATAGTAGCGTACCTGGGGCTTATGCCGAATATGTGGTTGCGGCTGAAGCGGCGCTGGTGCCGGTTCCGGCCACCCTTGAGCTGGCCTCGGCTGCAGCAGTTATGCTGCAAGGGATGACCGCCCATTATCTGGTGTACAGCACCTACGCCTTAAAGGCAGGTGACACGACACTCATCCACGCTGCCGCCGGTGGGGTGGGGCTACTGCTGGTGCAAATGGCCAAGAAATTAGGAGCAACCGTCATCGGAACGGTCTCGACTGAAGAGAAAGCCAAACTGGCTCGAAAAGCAGGCGCGGACCATATGATCCTCTACAGCCAAACCGATTTCGAGGAAGAGACGAAACGCCTTACGGAAGGGCGCGGGGTCGACGTGGTTTATGACTCGGTCGGACAAAGTACATTTGACCGGAGCTTGAATGTGCTGCGTCCGCGCGGCTATATGGTTCTGTTTGGGCAATCCAGTGGCAAAGTTCCCCCCTTTGATCTCGGCCTGTTAAATACCAAGGGATCGCTTTTTGTCACCCGGCCATCGCTGTTCCATCACATTGCCAAGCGCGAGGAGCTCCTGTGGCGTACCGGTGACTTATTTAAGTGGCTGGGGGCTGGTGAGCTGTCGCTGCGTGTCGATCGTCAACTGCCGCTGGCCGACGCTGCTGAAGCTCAAAAGCTGCTGGCAGGCCGCAAAACTTCGGGCAAGCTGTTGCTGTTACCGTGAATAAATTGTGAGCGAAATATGGAGCTACGTGGCAAAAGAGCCCTTGTCACGGGTGCGACCGGCTTTATCGGCGGGCAGGTGGCGGAACGACTTATAACCCAAGAGGGCGTCCGGGTTCGGGCGCTGGCCCGTACGCCTGAAAAAGGACGGTGGTTAGCTGACCTGGGCGCCGAAATCTTAACCGGCGACATCCGAAATCCCGTCTCGCTGTCGGAAGCGGTGGCAGATTGTCAGTTGGTATTTCACGCAGCAGCGTGGGTGAGCGAGACAGGTCCGCGCTCGGAAGTTTGGGCCGTCAACGTGGAGGGTACGCACCACGTTGTCGAGGCTGCACTTGACCGGCAGGCAGAGCGATTTGTTCATCTTAGCTCGTGCGCCGTGTATGGCTCTTTACCTCAATTTAACATCAGCGAAACCACGCCAACCCGCATGTCGGGCAGGGCATATGCTGACTCAAAAGTGGCTGCCGAAACGATTCTATTTCGAGCCTATCGGGAACGGGGCTTGCCGGTCGTCGTGGCCCGTGCTTCGCAGGTTTATGGTCCTCGCTCTCCGCAATTTACGATCAGACCGGTAGAAGTCATTAAGGCCGGTAAAATGGTTCTAGTCGATGAGGGGCGCTATATGTGTAAACCCGCCTACATTGACAATCTTGTCGACGGGTTGATCCTATGCGCAAAAATTGACGCGGCTGTTGGACATGCGATCAACCTAACCGACGGTGTGGCTGTACCTTGGCGTGATTTTTTGGGTGCTTATGCGGCCATGTTGGGTGTTGCCTCGTTGCCGTCGGTACCTTATGGACTGGCTTGGTTCATTGGCTTAACGAATGAGGTGAAAGCAGCCGTGAGCGGCAAAAGCGCCAGCCTAAATCGAAGGGTTGTGCGAGCGCTGCGTAGCAATAATAGTTTTAGCAACCAAAAAGCTAAGACCATGCTAGGCTGGGAACCCGAAGTAGATTTTGTCGAAGGAATGCAGCGGACTGAAAGCTGGCTTAGGGTTGAGGGATATCTATCACAATAAGCAAGAAATCAGGTAGGAGAGGGATTAATTGATGGATGCAATTATTACGGCTGGTGGAGTCATTTCACCGGAGGACCCACTGCTGGCACTAACCGGTGTTGCAAAAAAGGCGCTGATTCCGCTCGCGGGGCGGCCCATGGTCAACTGGGTGGTTAACGCGCTAGTCGGCTCAGGCCTGGTTGAACATATCGTTATTGTTGGCTTAAAGCCGAGCCAGCTTGAGCCAAATCGTTTTCCCGTGCACTACGTCGACTCGGTAGGCGGCATAGTAGATAACATCCTGACCGCTTTTGATCGCTTAAAGGAAATAAATCCGTCAACCAAAAAGGTGCTTATATGTTCATCAGATATTCCGCTGATTTCGTCTGCAAGTATACAGGGTTTTGTCGCAGAGTGCGGTGCGCAGGAGGCAGATGTGTATTATGCGATCGTGGAAAAAGAGACGATGGAGTCCCGCTTTCCTGAATCAAAGCGTACCTTTGTGCCTTTTAAGAACGGGCGTTATTGCGGGGGAGATATCTTTTTGGCCGATGTCGAAGCTACGGTTAAGGCAGACCTAGATTTGCTGCGATCTCTAACAGGTCATCGCAAAAATTATTGGAGTCAGGTTCGCCTGCTGGGTCTTAAATTTATTTTCAGGTTTTTACTTGGTATAATGACTATAGAAGAAGCGGCGCGGCGCGGTAGTGAAATACTTAATTTCGACACTCGTGGCGTCGTAACTCGGTTCGCCGAATTGGGCATGGACCTGGACAAACCGCGTCAATACCAAATGATTAGAGCCGAGCTAGAGAAGCGCGAGGCCCGGTTGAGGCAAGCTTAAGCCGACCGACCGGAAACGCAATGCGCTTGGAACATTTGTTAGAACTTGATACCGCCTTGAGTGAGTTCTTGACATTAGCTCCGGATTCAACTCGATGGCGAAGAGCAAAGTGGTTGGCTCACTTGGGTGATGGGCCTGTTGTCTTTGGGATGTTGGGGCTCGTTTACCTGTTGGGGTTGTCTAAAAACAGTTCATCGCTTCGCCGGGCCTGCGTCGTCATAGCGATTATTGTCGCTTTGGCTATTGTGGTTGTCACCTTAATCAAATTTGTAGTACGACGCCAGCGTCCCCGGGACCCGGGTGAATTTGTTACGTTTCAATACGACGTGTATAGTTTTCCATCCGGGCACGCTGCGCGTTTGGCTGCTTTGGCAGTTAGTACGGCTTTTTTCTATGCTCCGCTGGGATGGATGCTCGGCGGTATGGCTGTGGCGGTGGGCTTAGCCCGTGTGGCGGTGGGGATACACTTCGTGAGTGATGTTTTGATTGGGTTGACTGTAGGGGCTTTGGTAGGGTGGGGAGCCGTTGTATTCTTATAAGTTTGCCTCGATGGCAGCTGAGCCCCATGTGGTTCCTAATTAAATCTGTCTTTAACCCTATGATCTTTGAACTAAGGAGTACAAATTAATGATTATCGAACAGACTGCGATTATCGAAGCGCCGGTGGATGTGGTGATGCAAATCATGAATGATGTAGAGAGCATACCAACTTGGGCCACGGTGAAAGGTAGGATCGAAAATATTCGAGGCAGCGGATGTGGTATGACATATGATTGGCATTTCACTGTGGATAAGCTCGACTTTTCGGGACAAAGTAAAGTTATCGAGCAAACTGCAGATACGCTCATCACCGAGACCACAGGTGATATCGCCAGTATCTGGACGATCAAACTAGCGCCGGCGGGTAACAAAAGAACAACCATGCGGGTTGTGGTTGAATATACACCCCTGCAAGCTTTTGTTGAGTTGTTAGCTGATATCGTCATTCAGCAATTTGTGACACCTCAGGAAGCTCGTGAAAATATGAGGCGCTTCAAAGAAATGGTCGAGGAAAGAGCAAAAGTGATCGAGCCGTACGCTTAATTCCTTTTGCAAAAGTGAGTAGCTATTAAGATCTATTCAACATAATGGTAGAACCGTCGTTTACGATTGTAGACATTCAAGAAGCGTTGAATTGTCCTTTGCCTGGTATTGCCGGGCAAATCAAAATGGCGCCTGAGCGTCCGGCAGGTCAGCCAAATCGTTGGGATATGCCGGAGCAATGCCGCCAAGCCAGTGTACTATTATTACTTTATCCCCATTCATCCGGTCCTGATCTGCACCTTATCTTGACCCGCCGGCCTGATTATCCCGGTGTTCATGGGGGTCAAATATCATTTCCTGGTGGCCAGCGTGAGGGTGAGGAGTCACTCAGGTCAACTGCCCTACGAGAAACAAATGAAGAAATTGGTGTTTCGCCCGATAAGTTAAGCGTTGTGGGTCATTTATCGCCACTGTATATCCCGCCAAGTAATTATTGTATTTATCCATTTGTCGCTTATAGTCCGACTCCTCCGACCTTTCGACCTAACTCGGAAGAGGTAGCCGAAATCATAGAAACGCCACTCAGACATTTCCTGAACCCTTCTGTTCGAAAAGAAGCAGTTTGGTATTTTCACAATTACGGTGAGAGATTTGTACCGTTCTTTGATGTCTTTGGACACCGGGTTTGGGGAGCAACTGCAATGATTCTTAGCGAATTCTTGACCTTACTTGATTGTATTCAACACCAGGACGAGGTGCAAGGTCAGGGAACCTAGCTGAATGTACAGTATCCAACTGGGAATTCATTTGCCTTGATATTGGGGAATCGCCTATGCCTGAACTTCGACAGAATATGGTCACAAAAGAGTGGGTTATTATTGCCAACGAACGGGCCAAACGCCCTGACAATTACGTGAAGTCTCGAAACCGCTCGAGCGCAACCCAGACAATTTTCGACCCAAACTGTCCATTTTGTCCGGGCAATGAGGAGCTCGATCTTGAAGTATCTCGTCTACCGGCAGCAGGTTCCTGGCAAACGCGGGTAGTGTTTAACAAATATCCGGCCCTTTCGCGGGAGGGGGATTTAATCCGGACTTTCGATGGGGTTCATCGCCAAATTGCGGGTATTGGACATCATGAAATCGTTGTCGACCATCCCCGCCACAATACAACGATGGCGCTGATGACTGCCGAAGAGATTAAGCTTGTTTTGGAAACATTTTATGAGCGGGGCTGGAGTATCCGCAAAGATGCGCGCGTCGAGCAAATAATCTATTTCAAAAACCACGGGGAAAAAGCCGGGGCCTCGTTAAAGCATCCGCACAGCCAGATTATTGGCTTGCCGGTCGTACCCACCAATATTCGTCATCGCACCGAGGAAGCGCGTCGATATTTTGACGATACCGGCGAGTGCGTC
Source organism: Anaerolineae bacterium (assembly GCA_041576335.1). Taxonomy (GTDB): domain Bacteria; phylum Chloroflexota; class Anaerolineae; order 4572-78; family J111; genus JANQQF01. Next base: position 9,617 of record JBFGLD010000023.1, read on the forward strand.
TTTTGTGCCATGATGCGGGAAGAGATAAGAGACGGAGTTCGGTTGGTCTCGAACTCCGATCATTTTGTAGCCTTTGTCTTGTACGCGGCTTCTAGCCCTTTTCACATCTGGATTCTTCCTCGCCAGCACAGCGTTAGTTTTTCGTATACGCTGCCCGATCAAATCGCCGATTTGGCCGGTCTGCTGCGTGATGTATTACGCCGGCTTTTTATTGGTTTAGGTGACCCGGACTATAATTTTATTATTCGCTCTGCGCCCGTAAAGGAGATTAGTAACGATTATTTGCACTGGTATATAGCCGTGGTACCTCGCTTGGGCCACACGGCCGGCTTTGAATTAGGCAGCGGCGTATATATTAACCCGTCTCTCCCAGAAGAATGCGCCGACTTTTTACGAAAGGTTAAAGTTTAAGAGATATTTACCGATAATAAATAATAAAGTGAGTGGTTTATGTCAGATTTTGCCCAACTCCTTGGCAACACTTCATCTTCGGGAATACTAATTCTGCTGCTTTTCCCGGTAACAGGTCTAATACTTGTGACCGGCTATATTGTGTTCTTTTTCGCCAGGCGATCAAAGCAGGCGAAGATGAGCCAGTCTGAAGACGCAGATATCGCGCTTCTCCAGCCCGCCGATGGTCTGGACACGACCGTATTGACCGGCGTTTCGTCCTCATTTGACCCATCAGATAACCGATTCAGAGCAGCGGATAACTTGGATTTGAATCTAAATCTGCTGCAAAACGGGATTGAAATGGAGTATCCCCCGATGAATAATTCCCTGCATTTCAGCCAGAAAAAAGCGGCCTCGAGTAAACAATTAGAAAATCAAGTGGGTGCGGTCCCGGATCATCCGGCCGAGCCGGAGGAGCTGTTACGTCTCCTGCGCGATCCGCAATCAGGCCAAATGTTGGTGCAGGTTAGCGGACAGCGTTATCAAAAACTAGCCGACATTACCGATAAGGGCGTGGGCCAATTTATCCTAAAAGTGGCAGCCCATTTGTTAGCCTTTACTAACGGGATGATTGTAACCGATAGTGGGGTTATGTCCTTACATAATCCAAAAGTCGGACAAACGCCCAAACCGGTGGCAGCACCAATTCGGATCGCCTCTGCATCATCTAACAGTTCCGGTGCAGCAGCGTCGATCCGGCCTGCCGCTGACTTAAGCGTACCCAAACCGTCATCTGAAGCAGCCCTACTAAACTCGTTGGCCGTGCCACCACCCCAATCGGAATCGACGCTACAGCCTCTGAGTTTATTTGGACGAGTAAAACCTACCCCACCGCCTGCTGCGCTGCCTGCGCTAAATCTGGCACAGGAGATTAACGAGATCGTTCAAACTCGCTTAAAGTATATGCCGTTGGGTCAAACCTCAAAGGTGGAAGTTTTATCCGGGCCGGATGGGGGGATCAAAATCAACGTCAACGGCCGTTTCTATTCCAGCCCCGACGAAGTGCCTGACCTTGAAGTTAAGGCCTTAATCAAAGAGTCGATCAAGCAGTGGGAGACGAGTTAACCGGCTCAACTCTTAACCGTTTTCCGTCCCGTTTGAGTTTGCCGGTGATTATTTCAACATCGTGCTGAAAAATAATAAGTGCTTCTCGTTCCACGGCCCATTGCTGCCAGTACCTCTTGGTCTCGATCGACTCGAGCGGTTCCACATCATAAGTGGTTACCCAGGCTAACCTTTCGAAGTGATGGTGAAGCGTCGTCATATCCGCCACAAATAGGGCCGTTTGTCCTCCCGCTTCTAAGACGACAACTTGATGAGCCCGGGTGTGTCCCCGTGTAACTGCGGTCCGGACTTCGCTTGTGATTCGAGTGTCGCCGTTGATGATCTTGGCCTGATCTCTTTCCTGCAGGGGCCGAAAGTTTTCCGGAAAATAGGTGGCTCGGGTACGCTCGTTGGGTACCATGGCGTCGGCCCACTCTAAACGCTGGATCAGGTAGTGAGCCTTTGGAAATGTAGGCACCAGGACCTCGTCGACGTGCATTGTATTGCCGCCACAGTGGTCGGCGTGTAGATGGGTGTTGATCACTATATCAATGTCCTCAGCCTTTACGCCCAAGCGCGAGAGCGCAGCGAGTAAATCTCCTTCTGGTCGTTCTAAACCGGTATTTTGGCGGCTTTTCCGGTCAAGTTTCTGGCCGTAACCGGTATCTATCAAAATCGTTTTGCCCTCAGAGCGAATGAGCAATGAATTTAGGGCAAAAGCGATCCGATTCTGGTCGTCGGGGGGACGATGTTTCTTCCAGATTACCTGTGGTACCAGGCCAAAGGCACCTCCGCCATCAACCCAACAAATGCCATCGCTGACAATATGATATTCTAAATGTCCGAGATAGGGCACTGTGTTCACCTCAATTTATGTAAGAACCCGGGCTGATAGTCTTTAAAAAAGAAATTTGAGACGTAAAATTCATTAGGTGAGAAACCTTAATTAATATTAGGTCTAATCGTGAACAAAGCTGGCCATGCTTTTTTCAAATGCCTTTTCAAACCATTCAATTAACCTGGCCTTTTCCGGTTTGGGTAAAAAGGCTGCTTGGGCGGCATTCAAAACCATCTGCGGCAGCACTCGGAATGGAACATTGGCTCCATTAATAGCGACTTCAAACTCGTCAGTCAAGGTGGTATTGCAAATGGAAGGATCGTCAGTATTGATCGTTACCGGAATGCCAATTTGGTAAAACGCGAACAAGGGATGATTGTGTAATCTGGGAATAATTCCAGTCTGCAAATTGCTGGTGGGACACATTTCTAAGGTGATTTGGTGTTTTTTGAGAAGATCCATAATCGCCAGATCTTCTCTGGCTCGCACCCCGTGACCAATCCTTTCAGCTCCCAACTTTTCGATTGCTTCCCGAATGTGACTGGCCGGCCCGGCTTCGGCTGCATGGACGGTGATATGTAAGCCTTGTTTTTTGGCCCAGTGAAAAACTTCAGTAAATTTAGAACTTGGATAATTTACCTCGTCTCCCGCCAAATCGATCCCCACCATACCCCGAGCTCGGTTAGCGGCTGCTATTTCTGCTAAGTGATGGGCATATTGAGGTTCGTGTCGTCCTATCTGTACAATCAGCCGAACTTGAATCGGGTAGTCTACTTGTGCTTGTTGGGTTGCCTGGATAACCCAGTCGGCGACCTCCTCAAAACTGAAGCCTTGATTAAGGGCCAGCGCGACTGGGTTAAAGCGTAATTCTAAGTAGCGAATATTGTCTTCGGCTGCATCGGCCACGGCCTCATAAGCCACACGCATCACGGCCTCACGGCTGGAATAAAATCGCCGTAACAACTTGAATTTTGCTAAAAAGCCGTGAAAATCGGGTGTATCATCGACCACCTGCACAAAAGGTCGTAATTCTTCCGGACTCCAACTGGGTAAATCGACGCCGTGCTGATGTGCAATCTCCGATAACGTCGATAACCGCAGGCTCCCCTCAAGGTGACGATGCAAATCTATCTTGGGCATGTTAAAGATGATGCCTCGAAGATTACGAAGTTTGATATTTCCCTTTTCTTTAAGGCCAATTGTGTATACCATATTTTATGACGACCAGCTTGTTATTTTTCGGTGGTAGATTGGGCGGAAGTTTCTTTCAGGGTCGGCTCATGAATTGGCAACCAGAATGAAAATGTCGTACCTTTGTTAACAGCACTTTGAACCGAAATTCGTCCCTTATGCACTTCCACAATCTGCTTAATGATGGCCAATCCCAAACCCGCGCCACCGTAGCGACGGGTTGTGGAGCCATCAACCTGATAAAACCTTTCAAAGACTTTGTCTAACTTATCCTCAGGAATCCCAATACCGTAATCCTGTACGGAAAATCTAACCATATCTTGATCGATCTCGGCAATGATGGTGATTTTACTGCCGGTCGGGCTAAATTTCAGGGCGTTGGCAACCAAATTATCAAACACTTGCCCAATTCTATCGGCATCTACTTCTACCTTTGGCAGGTCCGGCGAAGTACGTGAAATTATATCAATGCCATACTGCGAGGCGCTGGCAGTGGCGCCGTAAGCGGCACGCGTAACTAATTCATAGGGTGTAACCAGGCTGAGTTTGAGGTTGCCGGCCTCTATTGTTTGAAGAGAAACGATATCTTCTACCAGCCGAGTTGTTGCTTTTGTTTTTTGAGATACGATTTCTAATCTCTCCCTAACTGACTGAGAAACTTCGCCTAAACTGCCTTCCAAAATTAACTCCACATACGATAACATAAATGTGAGCGGCGTTCGTAACTCGTGCGAAACATTTTGCACAAATTCTGACTTGAGGCGGTTGGCCTCTTCAACCTCTTTTAGGGCAACTTCCAGCTCTAAGGCGCGCTGTTCCAAATGGTCATATAGCCTGATATTGTCGATGGCCGTTGAGACTTGAGCCGCCGCGATGGTTAATAGTCGGCCTTCAGCCTGTTCAAAGGCGTCCGGCTGTTCGTCGTTGATTGACAAGGCCCCTAGTAACGTATCCTTGGCAACTAAAGGTACGATCATAATCGAGCGTATTTTGGATACCGCCCTTTTTCGTTTATTCTTACCTGCGTCCGTTTGTTTTTCATCTATCGTGGTAGAGGTCGAAATATCCGCTCTGACATCCTTAAGGTAGAGCGGATACGGGTTCTTAATCAAATCTCCGGCTAATTCGGCAATGTAATCCGTGTCCATTTTTAGTTGTTCTGAGTCGGTAGGCCAGCCACTACTTGCTTTCAAAATCAGCCTGTCGGGCTCCCGATTCAAAAAAATACAACATCCACTACAATCGAGGGCTCGCTTGAGAATAGTAACCGTAAATTCGAGCACACGATCCATGTCTAAGACCCGGGTCATCTGTTCGGCCAGGGTATAGAGGGTCGAGACCTCGGCCAGGCGCTGATCTGTTTCCTTAAATAAGCGCGCCTTAGCGATGGCTATAGCGGCCATATCAGCCACTGCTTGCAGCAATGGGCGGCTATCACTGTTGGGCAGAGCGTATAGCGTAACCAAACCGATAAAGTCATCGCCGCTGGATAATGGGACGTGGGTGAAGGATCTCGGAAAATTCCAGCTTGCTGCGACAGTAGGCGATACCTCTGGATCAGATCGGCTGTCTTTGATTTCAAGTATGTCTCGGGTACGAAAAACCTCGCCAAATGTTCCCACATTTTGGGATAGACGCAGTCGATTAAAATTAGAAATTATCTCTGGGTCAAGCCCCCGTACCGCCTCAATCC
>JBFGLD010000024.1:0-14765 GCA_041576335.1 Anaerolineae bacterium
CAAAACTTGCGCCAGGGCTTCTGGAGCCATTTTGCTGGCTCAACCAGCACACTTGGCCATAGCCGTCAGCTTCACTTGCTCACGAAGCATTGCAATCACCCCCTATTCTTAGTCTCAATCATGAGTCAATGATTGGCAGCCGCCTTATCCGAAAAAGGCATATACCCTATTTTACCCTATTCTCAGCTTATGGCAAGCAAAGTGCTGTGCTGCCTGTGTTAGTCATAGGCCGGCAACCACTCCCTATGAGCCTCAATTAAGTGATCGATTAAATTCCAAATTTGCTCCAAATCCAGTTCAGCCGCCGTATGAGGGTCGAGCATGGCCGCATGATAGATATGCTCCCGTTTGCCGGTAATCGCCGCTTCCACGGTGAGAGCCTGAACGTTGATATTGGTTTGCATCAAGGCTGCCAGGTGGGGCGGCAGGCTGCCAATACGGGTCGGCTGAACTCCGTTTTTGTCAACCAGGCAGGGCACTTCTACACAGCAGCCCTGCGGCAGATTATCAATAATACCCTTGTTGGGCACGTTGCCATAAACGGTACGGGGTACGCCGGTCTCCATACTGTGAATGATTTGCGAGCCGTACTCCACACTTGGCTCGATCTTATCCATATCCTGCAGCATTTTCAACACGCCCTCAATTTGTGCGGGCATGGCTCGATGGTGACGCAGGACAGCTCGCAGCTCTTCTTCAGAATAAGCATCCGGACTCTTCTGAATTTCTTGCACCAAGCCCCAGGCGCGAATCTGTAGTTCGCAGCGACCGAGGTATTCGTCGAGGGGAATGTTAAATTTTTCGATCAAATCGGGGCGATCCCGCTTAATAAACCAGGGTACGTATTCACTAAAATGCTCGCTCGACTCGGTTACGAAATAGCCTAACCGCTTGAACATCTCATAACGGACCCGGTTGTGATCAGGCACGCGATTCTCTGCGATCACCCGGTCAATTAACGGGTAAAGATCCTGACCTTGTCGCTCGAATTTTAAGAAAAAGGCCAGGTGGTTGATCCCTGCGACCACGTAGTTGATCTCATCAGGCGGTAGGCCGATATCGCCGGCCAACTCGCGGGCGGTGTGGGGCACACTGTGGCACAGCCCGACTGTCCGAATACGGCTGGCCCGGTTAACAGCCCAACAATTGATGGCCATCGGATTGACGTAATTAAGAAAGGTAACGTTGGGACAGAGTTCTGCCATATCCCGGCAGATATCCAGCAACACGGGGATAGTCCGCAGCCCGCGCATGATGCCGCCAACTCCGAGCGTATCGGCAATGGTTTGCCGCAGGCCATATTTTTTGGGCAGTTCAAAATCAGTCACCGTCCCCGGTTCGTAACCGGCCACCTGGATCATGCAGATAACGTAATCGGCTCCATCCAGCGCAGCCCGGCGATCGGTCGTGACCTCAATAGTCGGCTGGGCTTGGAGGACTTCAGCCACTTTGTGAGCTACTATCTCCGAGGTCCGCAGTCGGGCTGCGTCAATGTCATGTAGGGCAAGGGTTGAATCTGCCAATTCAGGAAAGCTCAGAATATCTCCCATCAAATTTCTTGCAAAAACAGTACTGCCGGCACCAATGAAAGTAATTTTTGGCATAATATTACCTCACTCTCTTTTTTATATTATTCACGCGCAACAAAAGCCAGTGGCTAGGTATACGCTATGCAGCGCCCCTACGACTTATCGTAACGTCGCGGGGCCCCACTGTCACCGGTTCATCGCCCACTGTTGCCTTGAGCGGCTGGTCAGTGAAGTTGAGCAAAATGGTGTAGGGGCCGCGTTGGCCGGCAATGAGACCGGGCGGCAGATCAGCCAGGCGGGGGATACCGGCTTGTTGGTTTGCCACGTGGGTCAGCAGCGCTCGCGCCTGTGCTTCGCTGGGATACCAGCCCAGATAGAACACTCGGCCTTCACCGACGACATTCATGGTCAAAGCCGCCCGGCCAGTGGCAGTACAGCGGGCCAATGCCTCTGCCGATTCTGGCAGCAGGGCTTCTAACCAATACGCAGCCGGGCCTTGTAGATCTGGGATATTGGCGTCGATCTCAAAACCAACATCTCCAGGCAGTGACTGCCAATTCTTAACGGTCGCCCCCACCAGCTCCCGCAGCAAGCCGGGTAACGCCTGGTCCGTCACCAGATTACTGGGCGTTTTGAAGCCGGATCGAACTCCGAACAAAACGATTCCTCCTGGGTGGGCAAACTCGGTCAGCTTGGCAGCCAACTGTTCGTCGACCAAATGAGCAGTTGGGGCTATCACCAGCCGGTAAGGGCTGAGATCGGCTCTGGACGATACTAAATCGACCGGGATCGCCAAACGCTGCAGAGCGTGATAATAAACATATAGGTGGCGCAGGTAGTCGAAATCGGCCCGGTGCGGCTGCAATTGCAGCGCCCACAGGTCATCAAAGTCGAACAAGAGCGCGACCTGGGCGGTGAATGGTTCGGCTGCGATGTGGGCCATCGTCTCCCGTTCAGCCTGCATTGCCAACTGGTCGGTATAGCCAACGTCCGGTTCGCCGTCGTGGCTCAGCAGCCCCGAGTGATATTGCTCATGGGCATACCGTGCCGCACGCCAGCGAAAATACACAATTGTGTCTGCGCCTTCGACCAACGCGTGCCAGGCCCACAAGCGCGGCGTGCCCGGGCGCACCCCAGGGTTGATGCTGCCCCAGTTAATATGCCCGCACTGCTGCTCCATAATCCAAAAAGGCTTATTTTTAAGACCTCGGGTCAAGGCGTGGGCCATGCCGGTCACAATGGGATCGCCTACATCATAAGTGTAGATCGGATCATTGCGGCCGGTATCGCTGTACGGCGGATAGAGCAGCGGCCGCCAGCGCTCCGGATTGCCGGTGGGGTAGTTATCCCAGGTGGCAAAATCAAGTGGGGCAGCTAAGTCGAACTGGTTCAGATCCCGGAACAGGCCCATAAAATTGGTAGTCACAAACTGGCCTGGCGCAGCCTGGCGCAGCAGGTCGATTTGCTCCTGCTGGTAGCTGACCACGGAGTCGGATGAAAACCGGTAGAAATCGAGGACCTGGCTGGGGTTTTTGCGGTCGATATCGTCGCCGGGCGGCTGAATTTGCGACCAATCGCCGTAAGTTTGGGACCAGAAGATTGTCCCCCAGGCTTCGTTGAGGCTGTCGAGCGAACCGTAACGCCGGCGCAGCCACGCCCGAAACGCAGCCGCGCACCGGTCGCAGTAGCAGCGGGCCGTTTTGCCCCCGCCAAATTCATTGTCAATTTGCCAGCCGATAATTCGTCGGTCGTGACCGTATTGCCGGATCAGGGCCGCCACAATCTTACGGCTATAATGGCGGTAGGTGGGACTATTGGGGCAATAATGGCGGCGCGTCCCATGAGCGCGGGAGCGGCCGCTGGCGTCCACGCGCAAAATATCAGGATGAGCCTGAGTCAACCAGGCCGGGGGCGTCGCCGTCGGCGTGGCCAAAACAATTTTGAGATCGGCCGCGGCCAGCGTTTCGATGGCACGATCCAACCAGGCCCACTCATATGTGTCTTCGACCGGCTCCATCTTGGCCCAGGCGAATTCGGCCAGGCGCACAATTTCCAGGCCGGCTTCACGCATCATCTGCGCATCAAGCTGCCAACGCGACTCCGGCCAATGTTCCGGATAGTAACAGATCCCAAATTTCACTTTGTTTCACTCCTGATAAAGTCCGCCGCTGGGCCAGCTTTGACAAACTCGATTGCACCATTGTACCAGATTGGCAGCTTTATATGACTCACCCGAAATTACCGGCATTTTCCAGAATACCAACGACCTGAAGCCAGGCCGGTTCTGATAAGGGATTGTGGCTCAGCTTCATGCCCAGCTTCCGCATCACCTGCTGAGAGGCTTCGTTCGAGTATTCCGTTGTCGCAATGATACGTTTGAGCCGCATTTGCCTGAAGGCGCGGTCAATCATTGCCTGGGCCGCTTCCGTTGCGTAACCTTGCCTGCGGTAGGCTGGATCAATGACCCAGAATAGGCCAAACTCTGGCGTGTTGTATCCACTGGGTGCGTCAGAGACTCTCAGTTCAGGAATTTGCTCGAAGACATTAAGCAAAGGCGCATATCCAACGGAACCGATTAATTCTCCGGGTCTCCTGCAGGATGATCGCTCTATCTCCATATGGCGGCTGGTGAAGCTTTGGCAACCATTCTTGATTAAGTATTGACCACTGCAGCCATAAACGCCGCTCTAATAAGGCCGTTTTATCGTCAATTTTAGTACCGTCGCCAAATGCGTGGTCAAGGATACGGTGAATTGCCGGTAAGTCAGCAAGCGCAAAAGAACGAATAATGAGTCGAGTGGCGTCTATAGTTTTCTGGCTCACGAGTTAACCCTGATTCAGTGTTCGCTAAGCATCTCGGCGTTTATAGTGAGTCTCCGGCAGTGCCCCCAGACGTTCGGCGGCCTGCTCGGCGGTTAAATCGCGTTGAGCCTCACCCAACATCTCGTAACCGACCATAAACTTCTTGACGGTGGCCGAGCGCAGCAGCGGCGGGTAAAAATGGGCGTGTAGCTGCCAGTAAGGATAATCACGGCTTTCCACCTGTCCTGAGCCTGACGAATAGTTTGGCGCACCGTGCCAGCCCATCGAATAGGGAAACGAGACCTCGAACAGGTTGTCATATTTGGTCAAAAGGCGTTTGAGGATGCCGGCCAGGGCGTCCCGTTCCGCCTCGTTGAGGTCAGGCAGGTGCAGTACGTGGCGGCGAGGCAGTAGCAGGGTTTCAAATGGCCAGACGGCCCAATAGGGCACCACGGCCAGCCAATGATCATTGTCTACCACAACCCGCTCTTGCCGGTTCGTCTCCAGGTCGGTATAATCGACCAGCAGGTTCGACCCGCGCGTCTTGTAATGAAGCCACTGGTGATTCTCTTCTTTGGCCGGTTCATTGGGTAAGGCACTGCCGGCCCAAATTTGCCCATGGGGGTGGGGGTTGGAGCAGCCCATAATAGTGCCCTTGTTTTCGAAAACTTGAACCCAGTGGTAATGCTGGCCCAGCTCACTCACTTGTTCGGCCCAGACGTCCACGACGGTCCGAATATCCTCAACAGCCATCTCCGGCAGGGTCAGGTCATGGCGCGGGGAAAAGCAGATAACCCGGCAGGTACCCTGTTCGCTCTCGGCCTGCAGCAGTGAGTGAGAAGCCAGCACATCGGCAGGGGTATCAGAAAGCAGCGCTGCAAAATCGTTGATAAAGACAAAGGTACTTTCATAATTTGGATTCTTAGCTCCCCCTGCCCGCTCATTGCCGGGACAAAGATAGCAGTTGGGGTCGTGCTGGGGGCGAGTTTCTTGGATCGTCTTTTCGACCTGCCCCTGCCAGGGACGCTTGGTGCGATGGGGTGAAACCAGCACCCATTCGCCGGTCAGGGGGTTGTAGCGGCGGTGAGGGTGTTCAGTTGGGTTGAATTCGTCCATGCTAATGCTTCCTCTCATTTTTGGCAAATTTGAATGCTCGCAGAGCATACTGCTCACAATAAAGGCTTTTGGATTAGGCTGCCTCCAAGTTTTGAGATAGACGCCTGGATTGTTGCAGGTTAAAAAATTGCGTGTTAGGATTATTAAAGTAAACAGTTGGTGTAATTACAAAGTTAATATCTTGACTGTTCTTCACCGAAGACAATTATCGGATGGCCGGGGATAATGCAAATCCTCAATGGTCAGGTAGACTGGTACCTTGCAGGCTACATAGACAGTCGTCTTCAGAGCAAGGTGCGCATATTACGGTTCCACATGAGGCTCTAATTCTTGCATACAAGCTTGCCGCATGACCTCAACCGGCGCTTGCTGACCGGTCCACTTTTCAAAAGCAAATGCACCCTGGTGAATAAACATACCCAGCCCATCAATGATTATCGCTCCTGCCTCTCGCGCTTGCTGGAGGAAGACTGTATCCAACGGGTCATAGACCAAATCGTAAAAGATAATATCCGGGGGGATAGACACGTCAGCCGGCCACGGACTGGCGTTACTTTGGGGATGCATCCCTACTGAGGTGGTGTTGACAACCATGTCAACTTTGCCGGTTAAAGCAGCCAGAGATTCAGGATTTAAACCTGTAAACTTTAAACGACTGTCGGGAAAAGCTTCGGCCAGGTCTTCTACCAAAAAAGCAGCTCGCTCTGCTGTGCGGTTAAAAACCGTTATCCAAGACGCTTTAGCTCGGGCCAGAGCATAGACGACAGCACGTGCCGCGGCGCCGGCGCCCAACACCGCTACACGCATTCCTTTCGGATTAAATCCGACTTCTGTTGTGGCATTTAAAAAACCAATTGCATCGGTGTTGTAGCCATAAAACTTTCTATCTTGAATATGGATAGTGTTCACAGCCCCGGTAATGCGGGCCGTATCACTCAAATTATCCATATAGGGCATCACAGCCTGTTGGTGCGGGACGATAACGTTGGTCCCAACAAAATTCAAGGCCACCACTCCCTTTAAAGCTTGGTCCAAATGATTAGGTCGTACTGGCAGCGGGACGTAGGTCCAATCAATCCCAAGCTCGGCAAAGGCGGCGTTATGCATAGCCGGATCGAGGCTGTCATCCACCGGCCAGCCTATGATCCCAACCAACCTGGTTTTGTCAATAATTTGGTGCTCTTTCATGATTCATGACACCTTTCTTACAGCTATTTTGTGATCTTAGAGGATGATCGGTGCGTTACGTTGGACCGATTCCCGCACGGCCAAAGTTGTCGCCAGCGTCTGCAACCCGTCTTGAGCGCTTACCAACGGGCTGGCTTCACCTCGAATAACGGCCAGGAAATGGTCGAGTTGAGCCACCAGCGGATCAATTCGATCAACCTCGATTGGGTACTGAGCCAGGCGGTGATACCACCCCGGCGGTTGTTCCGGCGGATAATGCCAAATCCTCATCTGCGGAAAGGTCAGTGAGCCTTTGGTGCCGGCAAAGATGTAACAATTTTGTTCACCGTAGTGAGGGTAGGCTGAACTTTCGCCGCTGGTCAACTCATACGACCAAGGCGCAGGCACCACATCTGAAATGATTCCGCTACCGATGCCCCCCTGTTTGAAGCGAAAAGAAAGGGCCACCGTGTCCTCAACCGCAAAGCCGCGGGCAGCAGAACTACTATAGGAGAATATCTGCTCTATGTCGCCACAGATATAGCGCAGGTTGTCGATATCGTGGATTAGATTGATAAGAATGGGGCCGCCGCCGGATGGTTCGGCACGCCATCGGCCCAGCTCAAAATAATCATCCGGTTTACGCAAGAGCCACATAATAGAAACCGAGACGAGCTGACCGATGTCCTCGCCTTGCACCATCTCCCGCGCTTTTTGTACCAAAGGATTGTGACGGCGATGATGCCCCACCAGCACCGGCACTCCGGTTGTCGTAGTGATCTCAACTATTCGTTTGGCTTGGGAAATTGACGCGGCCAGCGGTTTTTCGATTAACATCGGTATGCTGTATCGAGCGCAGATTTCCGCGCCCGCCGCGTGAAACTGGTTGGGCGTGGCGATGATCGCCCCATCGGGTTGCTCGGTTTGGCAGAGATGTTCAAGGTCGGTATAAAAGCGGGTCTCAACCTGACCGGCTATGGCCTGCCGCCCGGGATCAACATCACAAATCCCGGCCAATTGGCAGGCCGGATTAGTTTTGATGAGGTCAATATGACGTTGGCCGATTAAGCCTGCGCCAATTAGCGCAATTTTGAGGGGTTCCATGGCATTTTCCAATATTGTAGATCTTCGGTCCATTTTTGACAGATTGGATGATTGACCATTATTCTCATTATTCCGTCATCTTCGATTGGACAAAACGATGCCGCCGAACAAGGTAAACATGCCCGCCAACTGTAAGGTTGAGGGTTGCTCTTGCAAAATGATGGAGGCCAGGACTAAGACAAGGAGCGGCTGGGCTAAGAGAATGGTCGAGACTCGGGATGGCGGCAGATACGCCTGAGCATAAACGATGACCAGAAAGCCGATAGCTTGTGACAAAAAACCTAAACCAAATAAATAGCCGTAAGTAGCTAAGCTAAAGCCCCGGTAAGGCACACCCACCACCAGGATAGCAATAAATATCATGAGACCACTCGAAAGATTTGAAAGGACCATGTAAGACAGGGCATTGAGAAAGCGCCGGGCGGTGTTGTTGAAGAGAATGTATAAGCCATAAAAGAAGCCGCCGAGCAGGGCAACAAAACTACCCAGTAGAAAATTTTCGGAACTGCCGCCCCGTCCGGTAGTGATAAGAAAAACCCCGACCAACGCTAAGAACACTCCCATCCAAAAATTTAGCGATAATTTCTCATGAAAGATGAGGATACTAAACAGACCGACCCAAATCACCGCAGTGTTGGCCAAAAAAACCGCGCTGGATGCAGGGATCATCGTGACGGCGGTGTTAAAAAGCCCATTATTGAGAGCAAATAGAAGACCGCCTAGCCCGGCAATTGCCATGGTCATGCGCAGGCCTGGCCGTGTCGTCGCCGTGCCCAGGCGGTTATCACGTGGTAGCAGAAATGGGATGAGCAACACACTTGCCGCAATCGAGGTGCGATAAAGCGTGGCCGCCAAGCCATTTACCTGGGCTAAACTGACGAATATCGGGGAAAAGCCTAGGGCGAGGATCCCCAAAAATAGGGCCAAATATGCTAGAATTCGCTGGTTCAAATATCAACCCATAGAAATTGGAGAGGGGGAGAATTCACAAAGAGAATCTCTTAATCTCTAATCTCCAAACTCCTTGTTAGTGATCAAAGCCTAGTTCTTTCAGGCAAGCCTGTTTCATTGTTTCCAACGGCGCTTTCTGGCCGGACCAGATTTCAAAGGCAGCTACTCCTTGATGAATTAACATCCCTAACCCATTGACCGTCTTCTGGCCGGCGGCTTGGGCCTGTTGGAGAAACAGGGTTGGGATCGGTTTGTAAATCACGTCATAAAAGATGGTATCGGTGGGAATCGCCAAGTCATCAGGCCAGAGAGAAATACCATCATCAGGCTGCATGCCCACAGAGGTAGCATTTACTATCAGATCAATGTTCTTTGATAAATGGCTTACCGTTTCAAAACTCAAGGGCTCAAACTCAATGTGACAGGCAGGGAAAGCCCCGGCCATATCGTCGCTCAGCCGAACGCCGTGCTCGACCGTGCGGTTCACTACGGTAATCCGGTCTACTCCGGCCTGGGCCAGAGAAAATATGACAGCCCGGGCGGCCCCACCCGCCCCGAGCATCGCGACCCGCATGCCTGCCGGCTCATGCCCGGCTTCTTTTAGAGCATTTAAGAACCCAATTCCATCCGTGTTGTAGCCGTACATCTTTCCATTATGAACATGGATGGTATTCACCGCCCCAATAATGCGGGCATCATCGCTAATATGATCCAGGTAAGGCATGATTATCTGCTTATGAGGCATCGTCACATTCGCCCCGACAATATTCTGAGCATCCAAATTCTTTAACAGCGATTCAAGATCGCCCGGTTGTGTTGGAAACAGGCTGTAGCTCCAGTCAAGGCCAAGTTCGGCAAAAGCAGCGTTGTGCATCGCCGGACTTAAACTGTGTTCGATTGGCCAGCCGATTAAGCCGACTTGTTTGGTCTTTTTGTTCATTTGTTCTATGGGTTTAGCTCCTTGGGAGATAGGTTTTGGGTTAAAAATTCAATCTCTAACCCTTGCGGCTGGTTGATGATTTTAATATGCAGCGAAGTATCGCGCGGGTTCAGGACGGGTTTCTGGTACGAGAGTTTATACTGACGTTTATCGGCGATGAACCCTGTCAGCGTGTCGTTCAGGGCTTCCACGCCGGCCGGGTCAGAAACGTGGATACCATAATGCCAAATCTTGTCGTTTACCAAGAGCGAAGGTAATCTGACCTGGGTTTGGTCGCTGTCTAAGGCGTGACACCAGGTAGACCACGTGCTAAAGTTAAGGGCTTGTTTAACCGGGGGCCACGTGGTTGGTCGTGGCCGATAAATGTCAAACATTTCGATCAGCAACTCCCGCCCGTTCACTTCCACCCAAATCTGCATCATTTCGGTGTAGGCCCCAACTCGCTTTTGAAAGTTAGTCGAGGAGGGAAAGCGCAAAGTTCCATTTATCCGAATGGGTAGATCAAGCCGGCGGCTAAATTGTTTGGCCCAATAATAAAAACCCGGCAACACAATATCATGGGGTTCGTGAACCTCAAAGCCGAGATGGTGTAGGCGAGGTTGGTCTAATTTAGGCAGAATTTCCGGCACAATGCCGGGATGGTCGGCAAAGAATTCGCGAACAACATCGGCGGCTGTCCTGTTATGGATTTCAGCCAGCACAAAACAGGCTTTGACCAGATCAAGCCTGACTGCCTGGAGCAAGCTTGAAGTGGAGTCAACCCCCTTTTTTTCAAGGGCATAGCGATGGCGTTTCACCAATTTATCGAGTCTTGTTTTCATTCTTTTTTCCTAATTTTGACGCGCCCAGCAGCCCCAGCGCCAGCGTGGTCAGCGCAGTAACGGCCAGCATCCAGCGCAGGCCCATAACTATGGCCTGCCACAACCCGTACATTGATAGCACCGTACCCACCACGGCTAGGTTATCAGTCTTGGTCTGCACGTAGGTAGGCAGTGTAGGCACGTACAGGTATAACGAAATCCAATACAGAAAAGCGGCCGCAATGTAAAAGCCAATCGTTACATAGCGCAGCCGTTGCCTAACTATTGGTACAGGTGGGTTAGTGGGCTGAGATTGATTCATAAAGTAACCCGTAATACACAATTCCGGGGCTACACCTTGCTGGATAGCCCGACCTGTTCGTAGTTTGCCGTTGAGGCGGGTAACCGGCCTGGCGACCGGGGTCAAAACGGCCGGGCTTGAAGTCAAGTAACTAGATTGGGCATCCTTTAAGCTGCGCCCTCTACTTTAGCCACCCCACCCAGGAACAAGTGACCGATCTCCGGATGATGCAACACCTCCGAGGCGGTTCCATCCAGCGCCCGCCGTCCTTGCTGAAGCACAATGCCGTAATCAGAGATGCCCAGGGCCTTTTTCGCATTTTGCTCGATCATCAGGATGGTGACGCCACTATCTCTTAAGGACAGCAAAAGATTGAACACCTCTGTCATCAGGATTGGGGAAAGCCCAATTGATGGCTCATCGATGAGCAGTAGCTTGGGGTCAAGGAGCAAGGCCCGCCCAATCTCAAGCATCTTCTGCTCACCCCCGCTCAGGGTGCTGGCCTGGGCTTTGGCCCTTTCCCGTAAAATCGGGAATTGATCCATTACCTTTTCCATCCGCCGTCGTGTTTCCTTTAAGTCACGCAGGCTGACCCCACCAAATTCAAGATTGTGTTCAACGGTCAGCTCCGGAAATATGTTTCGACCCTGCGGCACGTAAGCAATGCCGTGTTGCAGCTTCTCCATGGGCGATAGGTGGGTAATATCCTTACCGTCAAGGGTTACTGAACCTTCGCGGATATCCAACATGCCAAACAAAGCCTTAAAAAGGGTCGATTTCCCTGCTCCATTGGGGCCGATGACCGTGGTCAATGCGGTTCGCGGTACCTTAATCGTGGTCCCGTGCAGGATGGTGGTGCGACCATAACCGCTCACCAGGCCATTTGTTTTCAGGATGATGTCTGTACTATTGTCCAAGATACGCCTCGATTACTCTGGGGTCCTTGCGCACCTCGTCGGCAGAGCCAACCATCAAAACCTGGCCCTCAGCCATCACGAGAATGCGATGGGCCACTTCAAAAATAAATTCCATATTATGTTCGATGACCGCAAAGGTGGTCCCCTCACCATTGAGTTCTAGCAAACGGGCCTTCACATCGGCCAGCATGGAGAGGTTGACTCCCCCCGCCGGTTCGTCCAGAAATACGATCTGGGGGCCAGACATCAGGCCCATGGCAATGTCCAGTAGTTTCTGTTGGCCGTAACTCAGGCTACTGGCTTCTTCTCCGGTCAGGTGGCCTAATCGGAATTGCTCTACGACGTGGTTAACCTCGTCACGGAGACCCAAATCCGGTCGTTTGAATAAGCGGCTGAAGATCGTCCCGATATGAGCCTGGGTAGCGGTTAGCAGGTTATCGGGAACCGTCATTGAATCAAAAACCTGGAGCAGTTGGAAGGTGCGTCCCAGGCCGTTTTTGGCTAGTTTCACCGGTGACCGGCCTGTCATATCGTGTCCTTTAAGCGTTACCGTACCCGTGTCGGGCTTAAGTTGGCCGAGAATGCAGTTAAAAAGGGTTGTTTTTCCACAGCCGTTTGGTCCAATGACGCCTAATATCTCACCAGGATAAACGTCAAACGAGACGCCCCTGACGGCCTCAATAGCTCCAAATGACTTTGAAATGTTCCTAACTTCCAAGACCGGTTTCTTTTGACCATTATCTGACATTTAAGTTGCCTCTTTCTGGTGATTACTGGAAAAACGTTTTTGGAGGTAGGGGCCTATGCCGGCCACGCCTTGAGGGAAGAAAATGATGAGCAGGATAACAAATATTGAAAAAATTATCAGATAGTACTCTTGGGTAAAGCGCAACCATTCGGGCAGCAAGATAACAAAAAAAGCGCCAATAAAGGGGCCGGCCAGCGTTCCTCGACCGCCAACCATAACCATAAGCAAGAAGATCAATGACCGGTGCAAACCAAACGATTGGGGATCAGTAAATTCCACCAAAGGGGCGAGCATTGCCCCGGCAATGCCGGCCAGACCCGACCCAATGGCAAAGGCCAAAAGCGTGTAGGTTGTTGTTGACAGCCCCAGACTCTCTGCCCGGTACGGGTTGTCACGCAAGGCTTTGAAGGCTCGACCCCACGGGCTGCGGATCATGTACCACATGGCCAGGCTCACCAGGGCCAGCATCACCATGCAAAAGTAGTAAAAGCGAGCCTGCTCAAACAGAGAGAAACCAAAGATACTGGGCCGGACGATGTCCAGAATTCCTAGTGGGCCGCCCGTCAGCCAGTCCTCATTTCGCAGTACCAGAATCACCAACTCACCAAAACCCAGCGTTACAAAGGCCAAATAGTGTCCCTCTACCCGCAACGCCGGGAAACCGACCAAGGCCCCAATTATCGTACAGACAATGGTGGCGATAACAAGCGAAACCCAATAATTCAATCCGATATTCTGGACCAGTAAGGTTGAGGTATAAGCCCCGATGCCCATAAAGGCGGCTTGAGCTAACGAAATCTTTCCGGCGTAACCCATGGTCAGGTTTAGACCCTGCACGGCAATGGTTGTTACCGCCCAGAGGCTCAAAAGAAACAGCCCATAACTACTTAGGCTCATGGGGGCCAGAAGTAAGGCCAAAATCATTGCAGCCAGGGCTACCCAGCCTATGATGCGCAAAACAGTACTAGAGGTATCCTCGACGAGGGCTGACCCTTGAATATCTCGGTTAATTTCAGAGGACTTATTTATCATATGCGGCGCTCTTCAGGTCTACCAAATAACCCTTCGGGTTTAAACAAAATAACCAAAATCAACAGGATGATGGGAAAAGCAGTACGGTATTCAGAGGAGATATAAAAAGCGCCCAAGTTCTCCAAAATCCCGATCAGGAAACCACCGATCAGGGCACCCCGGACCTGATTAAAACCGCCGACAATAGCCGCCATGAACGCCATCAAGCCCAATGTTTCCCCATTGCTAAATTTCGCCAAAAAGCCCGGCGTTATCAGCAATGCGGCTACTGTGACCAGGGCCGCGTTGATCAGAAACGTATTAAGAATCATGCGATCTACATTGATGCCTAGAATGCGGGCAACGTCCGAATTTTGAGCGGTGGCTTCCATCGAGCGTCCAACAAAGGTTCGATTCAGAAACAACTGTAAAGCCGTGATAATAAGGATAGCAATAGCCAGCATAGCCAGGTCGGCGGCTGAAACGCGGAGGCCGGCAAAGCGAAGGATTTGGTCTGGAATTACTTCCGGAAAGGCGAGGCCATTGGCCCCGGCAATCAGTTTGGTTCCCTCCTTTAGCAAGATACCCAAACCAATGGTGGCGATGACCAATGGGAAATCTCCGTACTTAATCAGCGGTTCAACCAGTAATCGCTTGAACACATAGCCGAAAAAGAATATTGTGATCGGCATGGCAATGAAAAAGGCCGGTATCAAGCCAATCTCAAAATAGGCCATAAGACCCAAAATGATAAAGCCGGGTACCATCACAAACTCGCCCTGGGCAAAGTTTATTGTACCCGAAGTTTGCCATAACAAAGCAAAGCCGACAGCAATGAGGGCGTAAATTGCTCCGGTAGCAACCCCGGCCATAAGAAGTTGAAAAAATATTGCCATAATTTTCCTTCTTATTAATTGGGTAGGTCTGTCCAGAATCTTGGACAGATTGGGGGGGAAGGTATCCCCTCCAATCCCCCTAAGCGAAGCATCTTTGTCCTGAATTTCTAAAATTCAGTCACCCGATGCGCAAGAGTTGTCCGAGCACAACTTCGTCCACTTCGGCGGGTAATTCAATCTCGTTCCCAAGCCCCGTTCTGAGCAAAGCCGAAGGACCAGTTTGGGAACGAGATTACTAATTACCTATTTAGAAATTAGAATTTACGGAGATAATACTAGACAACTCCTAACCCGGCAAGACGGAACCAAAAAGGGTTATTACAAAAGTGCTGGCTTTTGGCATAATGTACAAGAATTTCATGGGTTAGGTACTAAGATACAGAAATCAACCACCTACTTCTCGCCACAGGAGCCACCAAGGCGAGGCAGGACCTGGGTGACCACTTGTTGTCCATCCTGAACTTCCACCAGGAAGCTCTCCCG
>JBFGLD010000025.1:0-14630 GCA_041576335.1 Anaerolineae bacterium
CCGCTGTCAAAGCTTATGGAAATCATGGAAGTAGATTTTAGCCTAAGCAAATCTTATTTTTTCCCCGCTGAACGTAAAGACATTTGGCAAGATAAATTGCAGGTTCCTGATGTTGCGGAGCGTAAATCGGTTCGATCCGCTTCCATTCAAGCGGGCAATGGACAGGTGAACTTGTGGCAACGCGGCGACTTGCTTTTCGTTCCCTTGAAGGATACAGATGACGAAATCATTGGTCTCTTAACGGTTGATCGCCCCGACTCGGGTGAACGCCCAACAATTGCCTCGGTCCAGACGCTGGAAATTTTTGCCAATCAAGCCGCAACTGCCATTGAGAACGCGCGACTTTTTGAGTTGGAAAGGCAGCGCCGCCGTTTAGCCGATACCCTGCGAGGTGTGGCTGAGGCGATCAGTTCGCAGCTCGATTTTGATGAATTGCTAAATATTATGCTGCAAAAGTTGGCCGAGGTTGTTGCGTTCGACAGCGTTTCTTTACAACGGCTGGAGGGAAGTGATTTAGTAATTATAGGCGGTCACGGATGGGAGGATAGCCAGAAGGTTGTTGGTCTGACATTCTCGATGGAAGGCAATAATCCTAACCGCCGCGTTATTGAAACACAGGAACCGCTCAACGTTCGGAACGCTTTAAAAGAGTATCCCGAACCCTTCAGTAGCCCGCCTCACGACAAAATTAAAAGTTGGTTAGGGGTGCCTTTAACCTACGGAACGAATGTGTTGGGGTTGATGGCTCTTGATAGCAATCAGGAAGACTTTTTTAGCCAAGAAGATGCTCAGGTCGTGCTGGCCTTTGCAAACCAGGTTGCTGTCGCCATGCAAAATGCCCGCCTTTTTGAAGAGGCTCGAAATCAAGTGCGCCAGTTGGCCGCACTGACAGAGGTGGCCCAGGCACTCAATCGTGCCCTGGACCTTAGCGAGGTCTTAAACTTGGTTCTGGACGCCGTTTTCGACCTGACAGAGCGCAATCAAGGCTCGATTTGGCTAATAGATAATAGCAGCAACGTCGTCAAAATTGCCAACACCAAGAATATTCCGGAGTTTATGGTTGAACTTTTTAACGAAAGTGCTATCTCTGTTAACACAGAGCCGTTCGTCTCGGTGATTAGTTCGGGTGAGGTACTGGTTATCGAAAGCAAGGCTGCTGAAGATACCCACATTGCCGGTCATGCCTCGCCCGTCCCAGGCGATGTCACCTACGTGCCCTTAAAAACAGAAGATTTCGTAATCGGAATTCTGGCCATCGAAGGCGTTATTCATCGTCGCAATATGTTGGAGTTGGTCACAACGCTGGCCGATCTGGCAGCGATCGCTATCGATAACGCTCAACTCGTGCAGCGACTAAACCAGTTTAATGAAGAGCTAGAACAGCGCGTAGCGCACCGTACCGAGGAGTTGGCCCAAACCCTGCAAGATTTAAGAGAGGAGCGGGATCGGGTCGAGACCCTTTACCAGATCACCCGTGAACTTTCGATAAGTTTTGATCTGGATAGAATCCTGACCCAGGCCCTGAGCCTAATCAATCGGGCTATCGGTATTTCGCACGGTTCTATTCTATTATTGGATAGAAATACCGGTAAACTTATTTATCGCGCTGCCTTAGGGCATCGCAGACCTTTTGCGCGAGGCGGGTACGAGACTGAGTACAGCCTGAACCACGGTGTGGCGGGTAAGGTGATGCAGGAACGTGAGCTGCGGATTATCCCGGATTTGTTGGAAGACCCGGACTGGATCGCCAAGAACACGACCCCGGAGCGGCGCTCTGCGATTGTGGTGCCACTCATTGCGGGCGAGGAAGTCGTGGGCTGCCTAATGCTTTTCCACCCCGGGGTAGGCTACTTTACGGAGGGTCATGCCAAGCTCGTAGCTGCGGCAGGAACCCAGGTTGCTAATGCCATCAATACTGCCGAGCTCTATCGGCTTATCACAGACCAGGCCAACCGCTTGGGCGTGATGCTTAGAACACAAGCGGCCGAGGCTACCAAAAATGAGGCAATCCTCAAAGGCATTACCGACGGCGTATTGGTTCTTGATGCCGAGAGCAATATTGTGCTCCTTAACCCGAAGGCAGCCGAAATTTTAGAAATCCCGGCCGCAGAACTTGAAAACCGGCCGCTGCGTCAAATTTTGGGTTGCTCTAAATCTTCGGAGGCGCTTGAGTTGACCCAGCTTTTTTACGATAGATTCCTGGAGGCGTTGGGAAAAATTAGGGCCGGTGAACGCTCCGCCGAGTATCGACTTGAACTGGGCAAAAAAGCAATTGTTGTCACCTTGGCTTCAATAGCGTTGGGCTCCGAAGAATTGCCAAGCATCGTGTCTGTAATTCGCGATATGAGCAAAGAAGCAGAAATTGACCGGATTCGAAATGAATTTATTTCAACCGTTTCACACGAACTGCGC
Source organism: Anaerolineae bacterium (assembly GCA_041576335.1). Lineage (GTDB taxonomy): Bacteria > Chloroflexota > Anaerolineae > 4572-78 > J111 > JANQQF01. Next base: position 2,413 of record JBFGLD010000025.1, read on the forward strand.
ACACCGATGACCTCGATTAAGGGATATGCCGATCTGTTGATGTCCGGTGATGGCCGGGTTGGCGAACTGAACCCGACGCAGCGTCGCTTTGTCCAGGTTATTCAATCTAACGCCAATCGTTTGACTGAGCTGGTGAACGATATTTTAGAAATCTCCCGAATTGAAACAGGTCGGATTAGGCTGGAACTCGAGCAGTTGGATGTGCTCAGTGTCATCCAAGATGTGGCGTTGGCTTTTGAGGGACAGCTGGTTAAGAAACCGGTCAAACTTTCGTTGGATTTACCTGAAAATTTGCCAAAAGCCTACGCGGATAGAGGCCGACTTGTGCAAATTTTGACCAATCTTATTGGCAATGCCTGGCAATATACACCCGAAGGAGGCAGCGTAACGGTGGGAGCCAAGGTTTTAGATGATCAGTTTGTGCAAATAGATGTGGAAGATAATGGCATAGGAATCGTCGAAGAGGATATGGCCTGGATTTTTGATCGTTTCTTCCGTTCTGAACGAACTGAGGTGCAAGTTGTGGATGGTACGGGTTTAGGTTTATCGATTACTAAGAGCTTTGTAGACATGCTTGGTGGCACGATTTGGGCAAAAAGCGAGTTAGACGTTGGTTCGACCTTTAGTTTTACCATACCTGTAAAAGCCGGAACCGACAAGTAAGTTATTACCAGGAGCAAATCCAGCCTATGAGCCTCCCCCTGATTTTGGTGGCCGAAGACGAGAGAGATATCAGAGACTTAATCACGTTTACCCTAGAAATTGGCGGATTCAGAGTGGTTGGCGCCGCCAATGGAGAAGAAGCCCTCAGAAAAGCAACGGAGCTAAAGCCAGACTTAATCTTGATGGATGTTCGTATGCCCAAGATGACGGGGTATGAAGCCTGTCAAGCCTTAAAGAATCAGCCACAGACAAAAAATATTCCGGTGATCTTCTTGTCTGCCAAAGGGCAGGAAGCAGAAATAAGTGAAGGGCTTAAAATGGGGGCGGTTGATTATTTTTTGAAACCCTTTGCACCTGATGAATTGTCGCAGCGGGTGAATGACATTTTAACGAAGCTTGGTAGGTTATAGTCGCTATTTTTACCAACGCCCTTTTTTGTTATGACAGTTAGTAATAGGCCGTACGCGCATGCAGGCTATTGAGCAGAGACGCAATTAAACTTCCCACTTTTCCTTTCAAATCATCTCCACTTGGCTTCGGATACAACAGTAGAATGCTCTTCCCGGGTTAATTGATGAGCGCAGTTGTCATTGATGGTGGTTTAGTACATTATGAAGCTTTTGGACGCGGCAAGCCCGTCTTGTTTGTACATGGTTGGCTTGGGTCTTGGCGTTATTGGATGTCGACCATGGAGGCCATCTCCGATAAAAATCGAACGTTTGCTCTGGATTTGTGGGGATTTGGCGACTCGGATAAATCAGAAGTTCGCTACAAAATTGAAGATTACGTAGATTTGGTAAATAAATTCATAGAAAATAGGGGCATGGAGGACGTTCCCTTAACCGTGATTGGACACGCATTGGGCGCAACCGTAATGCTCGAGTACGCAAACCGCTACCCGGGGCGAGTTAGCAAGGTTATGACGGTAAGTCTACCGATGTACTCAAGCTGCATTAACCGGAAACTGCTGGACGTAGCCAACAGTTCTGTGGTCTCTAAAGTGATAGGTTGGTGGCGCCAACAAACCCTCTACAAAGAAGTGCAAAAGGAGGCGGAAAAAACGGGCAAAGAAGCCATTAGTGTGAGCCTGAATTCTTTGGAACAGATAAATATTTCTGAATTAATTAGGAACATTGCTCAGCGCGAGACATTGATATTGGCTGTCTATGGCGAGAAGGATGAGGTTATTGATCCTACGCCGACCCGCAGTTTGGATAATAGCTGGAACAGTGTGCGCCCGATTGGTTTATCCGAGTCCAAGCATTTTCCGATGCTGGATGAAGCCTCGAAATTTCAGCGACTACTCAAGGATTTTCTCGAAGTAGAAGATGATCTCTCAATATTAGAACTCAAGGAAGAGTGGCGACGCCGTACCCGCTAATTTCTTCTTAACCCTATATTGTGTTAAAATCACCTCGTTCTATTTGGTGTTAGTGTGGTATAATAACCTGCATAATCTCGTGATCGAACTGTGGGAGGTAATGTAATGCCAGAAGAGCGTCCAATGCCCAACGCGGCCTTACGTGTTTTGCTGGATGCAATAGAAGAGGTAATGGGGCTAAATGGGACCAAAGCGGTCTTAAATGCTGGGGGGTTAAGCCGCTACATCGACAATTATCCGGCAAAAAATCTCGATATGGAAGCAAACTTTTCCGAGTATGGCGCTGTTCAACAAGCTGTGGAGGATTTTTATGGCCCTCGTGGGGCCCGGGCTATGCTCTTACGAATCGGGCGGGCCACATTTCAGTTTGGGCTAAAAGATCAGCCGGCCATTTTGGGATTGGCCGGGGTGGCGCTAAAAGCACTGCCCGAAAAGACTCGTATGAAACTGATTTTGGATAGAATGGCCAAGGCAGCCTCCGACCGAATTAATCAACCGAGCCAGGTAATGGAAGAGGGTGACGCCTTTTATTACAATCAAGATGAATGTCCCTGCCGCTGGCGTCCCGAACACGAAAAGCCTTGCTGTTATGTCAGTGTTGGGGCCATTATGGAAGCCATGGCCTGGACTACCGGCAAGGTCTACAAAGTAGAAGAAGTCGCCTGCATTTCGAATGGCGCAACGAACTGCGTCTACAGGATCCCCAAACAGCCGTCTGAAGATTATTGATAGTGCTGGACCGTATTAAGATAGCCAGGCCCCGGAAGTTTCCCGGGGCCTGGTTTTTATTATTGGTCCTTCCGGTGTTCCTCTTATGAAATAACTTGCAGGGGATTAGGCATAAATAAAACGATAAACAAAACGATCATTACGTAAGCTATCGTTTTTCGGACTGGGTCTAGCCCGACTAAATCGTTGAGTGGTGGCGGATGATTAGGACCGATTATAAAAAATGTCAGCAAAGCCCAAAGAAGCCACCCGGCCCAGAGAAAGATACCCGCCAAAACCATGAGCCCAATAAGGGCCATTCCCATCCAACGGGCTCGATCACCTAGCAAGCAGTAACTTACGTGACCCCCATCCAATTGGCCGATTGGTAGTAAATTCATGGCTGTCACAAATAAGCCAAACCAGGCGGCAAACGCAATAGAGTTAATCAAAATGTCAGTTCCACCCCCTGCCGGTATCACGCCGGTGAGCACTAAGAAAAACTCCTGCCATAAAGGTAGGCTGGCATACGCATCGAAATTGGGCAGCAGTTGGCCATGTACAAAGTATTTGACCAATAAGTAAAAAATCGAATTGCCCTCCAATACAAAATTGGGCCCACGGGTAAGTTCATTTACCGGAGAGCCGGCAACACCCCAATATATAAGTGGAACGGCTAAAACTAACCCGCCAAGTGGACCGGCAATTCCAATATCAAATAATTGCCTTTTAGTCTTAAACGGGCTTCGTAATTGAATAACAGCACCAAGCGTTCCCACCGGCGATATGACCGGTAGTGGAATAAAGTATGGCAGGGTAACGGCAACTCGGTGATAGCGAGCGGCAAAATAATGGCCAAATTCGTGGGCCATAAGGATGCCCATCATGGTCAACATCATGGGGATGCCTAACAGCCAATCGCCTAAGGAATCGGGAATGCATTGGCAGGCGTAAGCTGCCCCGCTGAACTGGACAGAAATGATCGTGACCACGGCTAAGGCTAAGTTTATCCAGGGATTTCCCGGCTTGGGGGACACAATGCCGGGCTGAGCAATTAAGGCAATTTGTCCTTGGTAATGGCGCAATAGGGGGGTATGATTATGAGCACGCCACCGTTCGGCGATCAAATCGTAAACAGTTTCGCTGTCTTGTCTGAGCAATCGGCCCACAAACATAACTGTCTCTTGATCAGCCTCTGCCGAGGCATCTGCCTGTGATTTATTACGCCCACCCAGGCCGATTCGCGTGCCTCTTGGGGCGGGCTGGCGTAGAATCTCTACCCTGGCAATGGTAAAAACGTCTTGAAGATCGGCGCTGAGCCGGCTTATCAGCGGTTCGTCGGAAATTCTATGTTCAATATCCATCTATGGTCCTGTTTAATAACCAATTCCTTGAAATAGGGCGATTGATCATAAATTTTCAGCGCGATTTTGTCGCACAACGGCAATCGCTCGCGCAATTTCGGTAAGACGGTTTGCAGTCGCTTGATCATCTTCGGCAGCATAACGCGTTGTTTCGCTAGCCATAGTCTTAAAGAATTCGCCGTCAAATTTATCACTGCTTTCTCTGATAATTGCCATCATTTCGTGATCGTCCAATGAGCCTAAAATCAAGTCTATCCATTCTAAAGTTTCTTCTCGGGTCATGCCAGTATCCTCCTTAATGTAAGTGAGCGTTCTTGGGAAGCCAGTGTACCCATACGTCTCACTTTTTAGGCCCGTGGTCGAAGAATGAGGGTGTGGAAGGTGTAAAGTTTGTCTGAATTCTGGTAGCTACCCCACAAGCTCTAATATTGTAACATACCCTCCTGGCGGTCCAAAAGCAAAAAGCCGAGGCAATAATCTCGGCTTTTCATTGAGCTCCTCGGGTAGGACTCGAACCTACAACCAACCGGTTAACAGCCGGGCGCTCTACCGATTGAGCTACCGAGGATAATAAGATAAAGATGGCGGCCAGACATAGCACGAACCCTTAAGATTATATCAGATAACCTAACTTCGTCAAGTTATCCCAAATAATCTCGCAACTTACGACTGCGGATCGGATGGCGCAATTTTCGTAGTGCTTTAGCCTCTATTTGGCGAATCCGCTCGCGGGTTACCCCAAATTCACTACCAACTTCTTCCAACGTGCGCCCTTGACCATCTTCGAGACCAAAACGCATTTCCAGCACTTTACGCTCTCGTGGACTCAGAGAGTCAAGGATTTCATTGAGCTGCTCTTTCAAAAGCTGTTTGGAAGCGGCATCAACCGGTCCAACCATACTTTCGTCTTCGATGAAATCGCCCAGATAGCTGTTTTCTTCGGTCCCAATCGGCGTTTCCAGAGACATCGGCTCTTGGGCAATGCGAATAATGCGGCGCACCTTACTGGCAGCTCGTCGCCAGCGTCGTTCAAGCCCGGCTTCCAGAGGTCTGTCAGACTCTAGGGTGAACCGGATCGCGTCGACATCATCATCGCTCAACAAATCCATTTCCAGCGCGATCTCCTTAGCCGTGGGCTCGCGGCCATATTCCTGCAGCAAGCGACGCTGGGTCCGCGAGAGTCGATTGATAGTTTCAACCATATGGACCGGAATGCGAATAGTACGAGCTTGGTCGGCAATTGCCCGGCTAATTGCTTGTCGAATCCACCAGGTGGCATAGGTTGAAAATTTATAGCCGCGTTTATGGTCAAATTTCTCGACAGCCCGGAGCAGCCCAATGTTGCCCTCTTGAATTAAATCCAAAAAACTCATGCCGCGCCCGATATAGCGCTTGGCGACACTAACGACTAACCTCAAGTTAGCTTCGGCTAAGTAGCGGCGCGCTAACCTGCCGTCGATATCTTGAGTTTTATACTTGATTACAACTTCATCGTTTAGGTTGCCATTTACATCTAATCGTTTGCGGGCCTCTATGCCGCGTTGGATACGCTTGGCCAACGAGCCTTCATCAGCGGCTGTTAACAGGCTCACCTGCCCGATCTCTCGCAGATACATGCGCACCGGATCGTTTGTAATTTCACTTGCCAAATCGCCCGTCAGCTTGGTTTCATCTATCGCAGCGCGTTTCGCAAATAATTCTTCTTCCAGCTCTTCTTCAACTTCTTTTAACGCCGCATCATCAGGTTCATCGACATCGGCCAAGCTTTGGGTATCACTATCATCATCGTCTAAAACTTCGATTCCTCTTTCAACAAGTTGCGCTATTAGGGCATCGGTCGCTTCAATATCTAAGGCACTGCCGGGTAACGCGTCGATGATATCACTATGAGAGACAACCTTCTTGTCTTTGGCCTTACTGAGCAAAATTTCCAGCGGCGAGGCGTCGGCCGATTGCGAGTTCGTTTTTGCGCGAGCTGCTAATTTTTTTTCGGCTTTTCCGGAGACGCGCTTGTCGATAATTGGCTTTTTGGGCATTTGACTATCTCCACTGTCAGCCTGCTTATTTTGATTAATATACACTAAATTGCTCCAAATTGATTAGCTTCTAAGCGGCGTTTTCCTACCAGTGATAGTGCATCTCTAATATGCTCTAGCTGTTTGCGCTGCTGCTTGTATCGTTCTACGGTTTCAGTATAGGAGCGAACGCTTTCTAAGCCTTTTACGACGGTTTCCTGTTGCAAGAAAGTTAATTCGTTGATTTGTTCGTTAACATTTTGCAGCCGAAGCCGCAAAATGGCAATGCTTAAATCCCGGTCAATATTCTCAAGCGATGTTGAAGGTCTGTTGTGCCACTGGCTGGCCAGATCTTCGACCTGAGGGCTTAAGGCCTCGCCGACCATTTCGGCCAATATTTCCAGGCGAGGCGTTTGTGAAACGGTCCATAATTGCAGCGACTTAAAAATTTCTTTATGGTCGCCTCGCTTGAAGTCATTTACGCCTAACCCGGGCACATTTTGTTTTTCCAGAGTCTCGTTAGCCACTGCCAAAGCTGAAGGATTGGCTAATATTAGGCTCAAACAGTAAAGTTCTAATTTTGAACTAGGTGTATCAGTAGCCGGACCGGCGGCTTGACTGGTTACGACGTTCTCTGGCGGCAGCCCCGGTTGGGGTATTGATTCAATCTTTGCTTCCTTGAGCGGTTGCCGCTTTCCCTGCCGGGAGGTATGGCTGCTTTTTAACTCGGCCATTAGCGTGCGCTCATCAACGTGGATGAGGCGTGCTAATTTCTGAAGGTAGTGCGCCCGCTCAACTTGGTTGCTAATATCGCGCAAAATTGGAATGAGTTCACGAACCGCAGCGCTCTTACCTTTGGCCGTGTCTAGGTCGATTTTAGCGGTCACAGCCTGAAAATAGAAATCGACGATTGGAATAGAATTGTCTATGATAGCCTGCCACGCGTCTAAACCCTCTTTAAGAATATCATCAGGGTCTTTACCCGGCGGCAGCGACGCTATACGAATATTTGCATTGAGACGGCCTTCATAGCGAATCAGGCCTCGTGCGGTTGGCACCGGCACGGTTTCACGGTCCAACGCGTCACGAGCGACGTTAAGCCCTCGTAACGTGGCAGCCTTGCCGGCTGCATCGGAGTCGAGGGCCAATACGAAGTTGTTCGTGATGCGTCTTAATGTTTTAAGCTGCTGCTCGGTCAGCGCTGTGCCCATTTGAGCCACCAAGTTCCTGGCCCCGCGCTGAAAGGCCTGAATTACGTCCATATACCCTTCCACAATGACGACCTGATCGGCTTGACGAATATGTTTCCGGGCCAAGTCTAAGCCATATAGTACGGCACTTTTGTCGAAGAGTTTCGTTTGGGGTGAGTTAAGGTATTTGGGAACTTGATCTTCGGCTAATGCCCGTGCCCCAAACCCAATAACACGACCTCGTAGGTTGCGAATAGGAATCATAAGGCGGTGGCGAAAGCGATCATACCCTGGAGAACCTTCCTCTCGGTCAATGATCAGCCCGGCAGCTAACAACGCGGGCTCACTATAACCTCGCTCCAAAAAATGTTTTTTCAGGGCATCCCATTCATCCAGAGCATAGCCTAACTGAAAAGTGGCAATGGTCTCTGAGGTTAATTCGCGAGTCGCGAGATAAGCACGTGCTGTGGCACCAGCCACCGAATTTGTTAGTAGATTGTGGAAGTAAGCAGCGGCGGCAGCATTTAGGTCTGATAATTTTTCGAGCTCCTTATCTTGATCAGCTTTTTGAGGGGCGGGGTCGAGTTGAATGCCGGCTCGCTCAGCCAAAGCCTCGAGGGTTTCTTTAAAGCCGTATCCCTCGCGCTTCATGACAAAGCTAAAGATATCACCCCCCTCAGCGCAAGCACCAAAACAACGCCAGGTTTGAGTTTCAGAACATACGACAAAGGAAGGGGTTTTAGTATTGGAGTGAAATGGACAAAAGCCAATGAAATTTCGCCCCGATTTTTTTAGCGTGACAGTCTCGGAGACGACATCGATAATATCAAGTCGAGCCTTAACTTCATCAACTGTGCTCATTACCCCATCTCCCCTTATCTAGCTGACCTCGACTTTGATCAGTAGCTAAAATATTATACCTATGAAAGGGAGGTTTGCCAAACTATTCCGCAAACAGCCTCAAAGCGACGGATAAAGATTGTGAATTGCCTGGGATCTTTATTTTTTGCTCTTAAGTGGGCTACGTGTTATACTTTTCTATTGTAGATTTCAATTAATACACACGCTTTCTGACAGACGGGCCGTGCCTTAAGACTTAGGTTCCCGGATGGCTGATGAAAGCGGAGGCCCTTATTTCGCAAAAACGGAGGATAAATTATGCAATCTGTGGTACCTATGAAATCCTTGCTTGAAGCAGGGGTCCACTTCGGTCATCGAACCCGCCGCTGGAATCCCAAAATGAAGCCGTACATCTTTACGGAACGGAATGGGATTCACATTATCGATCTTCAACAAACAATCACCCGTCTTAATCAAGCCTATGAACTGGTCAAAGATGTGGTGGCTTCGGGCGGTGTCATCCTTTTTGTTGGGACGAAACGACAAGCGCAGGAAAGTATCGTTCAAGAAGCTGCCCGCTGCCGTATGCCTTTTGTAGACCAACGCTGGTTGGGCGGGACACTTACCAATTGGCGTACGATTCGGCAAAGGATTGATTATCTACTTGAAGCTGAAAAACAACAGACGCGCGGCGAATTTGCCAGGTTAGTGAAAAAAGAGGCCCTGTTGCGCGAACGAGAGATCGCTCGCTTAAACCATCGTTTGGGTGGCTTGAAAGAAATGCGTCGCCTGCCCAATTATCTTTTTGTGGTTGACGTGCGTCGCGACTCCTTGGCGGTTAAAGAGGCTAACATACTGGGTATCCCGGTCATTGCTATGGTGGATACCAATTGCGATCCGGACCCGATAGATTTCGTTATCCCTAGTAATGATGATGCCATTCGGGCTATTAAGCTTATGCTTTCCACGATGGCCAGTGCCGTATTGGACGGGCAGACCATTTTGACGACACTTGAAGCCGAAGAGGAAGAAGCTTCGGCCATAGCGGGTGAAGAAGCCGATGAGCGGTATCTAGGCCCCAGCACCTTGGCCAAGATTCAGGCTGAAGCTGAGGCTGAAGCAGCAAAACAAGCCGAAATTGAAGCTGAAACGATAGAAACGGTTGAAGAAGCCGGCGTGATTGCCGAAGAAGAGATCGAAGAAGAGGAAGAGATCGAAGAGATCGAAGAAGCGATCGAAGAAGAGGAGGAAGCAGAAGAGGAAGCAGAGGTAGTAGCAGAAACTAAAGTTGAGGAACCTACCGTCGAAGCTGAGACCGTAGCCGTAGCTGCCGCCGGTGCTGATGGTTCGGACGAAGCCGAAGTCCAGACGTCTACCGCTGAAGAAGTTGTGGCCGAGCCGGCTGATGAAGTGGCAGAAGCTGCTCCGGAAACCGAAGCCGCGATGGAAGTTGAGGATTCTCAGGCCTAAATCTTTAGTCAGCTGCATTTTGGCAGCTGTAAGTTACGGAAAAATACAGGTCGACATCGTCAACAAAATTTTACCCTGTGCGAAAACTACTTTTGGAGGAAATGTGGCAATTTCAACTGCGGATATCAAACAGCTCCGGGAGTCGACCGGGGCTGGGATTTTAGATTGCAAAAGTGCATTGCAGGAAACAGACGGTGATCTGGATAAAGCCATTGAATATCTACGTAAAAAGGGATTGGCAGCCGCCGCTAAAAAGACGAGCCGTGAAGCCAATGAAGGGCTAGTCAGCGCCCAAGTTAGCCCCGATAGTAAATTGGCGGTCATGGTTGAGGTAAATTGTGAAACAGACTTTGTGGCGCGCACCGAAGATTTTCAGAACTTCGTCAACTCGCTTGTCCGACAGGTGCTGGAACAGCCTCAGCTTGATCATGTGGAAGCCTTGCTGGCCGCGCCTTATATTGACCATAGCGGAAAGCGTGTGAGTGACCAACTAACCGAAATGATTGCCAAATTAGGCGAAAACATTCTAGTTCGACAAGTCGTTCGTTTTGTTCTCCAAGGTGATGGTCTCATAGACAGCTACATTCACATCGGTGGACGGGTTGGCGTTTTGGTTGAAGTGGGCGGTATGACTGCTGACAATAACAGGTTCGCCGAACTTGCCCACGATTTGGCTTTGCAAATAGCTGCGGCTGCACCTGGCTTCGTTAGCGAGCGCGATGTGCCGGGCGAAGCAGTCGCGGCCGAAAAAGATATTTATCGAGCGCAGCTTGCCGAAGATAAGAAACCCGAAAATATCAAAGACCGTATCATTGAAGGTAAGTTGAAAAAATGGTATAGCGAGGTTGTATTACTAAACCAGGAATTTGTTAAGGATAGTGGTTTGACGATTGCCGATCTGATGGAACAATCCAGCAAAGAGCTTGGTGCCCCATTGACGATTCGTCGTTTTGCACGATTTGAACTCGGTGCTGGATAGTGGTTGATAAAGAGCCGGAACTGCTGTTTTGTTCCGGCCCTTCTCTTTGAAACATGCAAGTTCAAAGAGTTTACAAATTTAATAGCTGGAGATTTCTATATATGCCCTCGTCAAAATATCATCGTATTTTGCTAAAACTAGGAGGGGAGTCTTTAGCCGGAGAAAACCACTTCGGTATCAATGCCAAATCGGCCAATGATGTGGCCTTAAAAGTTAAAACCATCCACAACTTAGGTGTTGAAATAGCGATTGTAATTGGTGGCGGAAATCTATGGCGTGGCGTAGACGGTCTCGCTCACAGCATGAGCCGAACAACCGCCGACCATATTGGCATGTTGGCGACCGTGATGAATGCCCTGGCCCTGGCCGACGCTCTGGGACGAGTAGGTTTGGATACTCGTGTCCAAACGGCTATTGAAATGCGGGCTGTGGCAGAGCCTTATATTCGGGGGCGGGCCATTCGACATTTGCAAAAAGGACGCGTGGTAATCTTGGGAGCCGGTACGGGGAATCCCTATTTCACGACCGATACGGCGGCGGCCTTGCGGGCGATGGAAATAGATGCCGAACTGCTGGTCAAAGCAACCAAGGTTGATGGAGTTTATGAAGCCGATCCGAAAGCCGATCCGGACGCTAAAAAGTTTGAGACCATTACCTATATCGAGGCCCTCAATCGAGGGCTAAAAGTATTGGATGGAACCGCTTTGACTCTCTGCATGGAAAATCAGATGCCTATCGTCGTTTTGGACCTGTGGCAACCCGACAGCCTCAAGAATACGGTCTTTGGTGAAACAATGGGGACCCTCATTACTTACTAAGCAGACCAAGGCGCAAACCAACCGGGAACGTGATTTCACCCGCCAATTTGCGACGTCGCCACTCGGGTACATTGTTGTAGTGTGTGGAGGAAAAAATGATAGATGATGTTCTGTCAGAAGCAAAAGTAGCCATGGAAAAATCTATTGAAGCTTTAAGGAATGATCTGGCAGCAATGAGAACGGGACGGGCTTCAACCGGGTTGGTGAACAAAATGTTGGTAGAATATTACGGCACGCCCACCCCCCTGCAGGAATTGGCCCTGATCAGCATACCGGAGCCGCAACTAATTGCGATTCGCCCATACGACCCTGGGGCAATGAAAGATATAGAACGGGCTATTATGCAATCCGATTTAGGGCTTACGCCTAACAATGACGGGAAGCTAATTCGTCTGCAGATACCGACGCTAACTGAAGAGCGTCGCCGGGACCTAACCAAGGCCGTGTCAAAACGGGTCGAAGACGCCAGAATTTCTATTCGCAACACCCGTCGTGATAGGCTAAGTGATCTAAAGACCTTCGAACAAGAAAAGCTCATTTCCGAGGACGATTTTTATCTGGGCAAGGACAAGGTACAAGAGCTAACCGACGAATACATAAAAAAAGTGGACGAAATTGGCCTGGAAAAAGAGAAGGAGATTCTGGAAATTTAGAGCTAAAATTGTCCAAAAATTATCTGGGATAATGTCTCTCAATCTGGCAGCCGGCACCCTCGGTCATTCGGTCCCGATCTAAATCGAATAGGTCAGAATCAATGGACTATTTCTGGAAACTCATCGAGCTAATGGAA
>JBFGLD010000026.1:0-14544 GCA_041576335.1 Anaerolineae bacterium
CCATCCCGCTGTTGGTGAACAGGAGCGTCGGGTCGTTGGCGGGCACCAGCGGACTCGATGCGACGATCGTGTGGCCCTTCGATTCGAAGTACCTGAGGAATTGCTCGCGGATCTCGGACGACTTCATCGCTGGGTGCGGTTCACGGTTTTGCCGGCCCGTTTGGGGGGATGTTCCCGGCCCCTCACGGTGCCACCTGCGCCGCCTTGCTGCCCCATACCATGGTTATCAACGTGCGGGCCCTGCAAGAGCGGCAGCCCGATAGCCAGGCCTTGCGGCGCTATGACGAAGTCGCCCAAATCTTAACCGGCAGCGATAGGGCGACCGCCGGCGATGGTGTCGCCTGGACCCAAGATTTGTGCCGGGCACTGCACGTGCCGTCGCTGGCCACTTACGGCCTGAGCCAGCGAGATTTTCCGGCTCTGATCGGAAAAGCGGTCCAGGCCAGCAGCATGCAGGGGAATCCAATCAAATTAACCACTGAAGAGATGGCGGAGATCCTGACTAAGACACTTTGTGAAAGTTAAGAAAGTAAGTCGGTAATCGGCTTAGCCCATAGGCTTGGATTTCAACTCCAGGCTAAGCCGCTAAAATCAGCTAAAGTGGACTAAAAACGGCAAATTTCAAACCAATATAGTGCCCTTGAGAGTATCTGAGCAACTTAGCATGGGTTTTTGCCCCAGGCAACTTGGGCTCAATTATTACTTCAGAAACTGGACAGACTGCTTCAGAGCCGCCTCGGCCTCGGCCACGAGGCGGCACACGATTTCGGCAGCCGGCAAAATGTCGTGAACCATGCCGGCGGTCTGGCCGGTAAAAGGGGCCAGTTCATGCAGCCGCCCCTGGTGTAAGGCAGTCAGGAGTTCCTCGCGTATTTGCCCGGCTGCCCCCTTTATCTCGGCCTGGCGCTGGTGTAAATCGGTAATAAAGGAAGTCCGCATGGCGCGGGGAGCCACGTCATAGGCGCTCCCGCCGGGTAATGGAAAAATATCGGGCCAGACCTGGACTTTAATCATCTCCTCGGACTCGGCCGAAACGATAGCCTGCTTCCAGCGTACGTGGGCAGAGGCTTCGGCCGAAGCCAAAAATCGGGTGCCGATATTAATGCCCTGGGCCCCCAGTACCAGGGCTGCTGCCAGGCCGCGCCCATCGGCAATGCCTCCGGCCGCCAGCACCGGGATGGGATGAACCGCATCAACTACCTGGGGGATGAGGGCAAATGCGCCGACCGATCCGGTCATTCCCCCAGCTTCACTACCCTGGGCGATGATTAAATCCACTCCACACTCGGCCGCCAGGCAGGCCTGCTGCACAGTATGCACTTGATGGATAACTTTGAGGCCGGCATCGTGGCCCCGTTTGACCAGGTCACCCGGATCGCCAAGAGCGAGCGAAACGACCGGCGGCCGGGCGGCTAAGGTCAGCCTGAACGCTTCCTCATCAATTAGAGGGACCACATGGTTTATCGCGAACGGCCGGTCCGTCAGCTCGCGTGTCCGCTTTATCATCCGCTTCAGGCTCTCAGCAGTTTGAAATGCCGCCCCGAGACTGCCCAGCCCGCCGGCATTCGACACCGCTGCGACCAGTTCAGGCGTTATGGCCGGCACGATCGCCGCCTGCATGATTGGGTATTCGATTCCCAGAAGTTCACACACTTGTGTTCGTAACATAGTTGACCTCGCTGAATTCATTAGATTCTCCTTTTATCAAGCCATAATCAATGGTTGTGAAAATTGTATTGGACTCAGTGTAATCGGGGCCGCTTATGGAAATGATTAATGAAGCGCTTTAGAAAACGCTTGAATAGAAAAAAAGAGGGACAATTTGATTTGTCCCTCTTAAAAAAGTTCAATATGGTTACTAGTCAGTCTGGCTCGGCGTGAGTCTGCTCAAAAGCGTACCTAAATTAGCGGCCTCAGGTTGGTTTGAAATTAATCCTTTTCCCAGCTCCAGTCAGCCCCGGCGCAGATGTACGAAAAGCGCTGTTGTCTCTGCGGCGGGCGGCGTGCCCAGCTCATCCCGCAGCAGTTCCAGCAGGCTTTGATAGTGACGCAGGGCCTGGCCGCGTTCGCCCAGTTGGGCCAGGCAGCGCATCAGTTCGCGGTGGGCTTCTTCAAGGAGAGTGTCGTGGCTAATGGCCTGCCGGTAGATGTCGACTGCCTCAGCATAGCGACCCAAGGCAAACAACAGCCGGCCCAGGGTGAGCAATGCAGTAAGAAATTTCCGCCGCAGCTCTTCTCGCCGCAGCAGATACCAGTCCCCGTCCGTGAAATCTTCAAGCAAGTCGCCGTGGTAAAGGGCAATAGCCGACTCCAGATGAGGTATGGCCTGGGCTGACGACGGCGAATGACTTTCAGGTTCATCCTTTGTTGTATGTCGGGCGTAGTCTGCCAGGTACTGTTCCGCCTCAGTCAAATGCGTCTCGAATGCTTCCAGGTCAAACCAATAAGCCAACGAGCGATTGAAAGCATAATGGCGGTCCTCAAAAATAATCCACTCCGGCCGGCCTAAGGCGCGACGCACATGGTGCAAAGTGGTGTGAAACGTGCGCCTGAGTTGGGCCGGGGAGGCATCGGGCCAGAAGGCCAGGCCAATCTGTGTCTTAGTTCGTGCGGGATGGCACAAGAGGTAGAACAACAGCTCTTTCGGCTTGGCATAACCCCAATCGGAGGTGGCGATAAGGGTTTCGCCGCGGTAGACCTGGGCCGGGCCGAGTATGAAGATACGGAGTTCCGGCTCGGACGCTGAAGTGTCGGAGTGCAGGGCCTGTTCCAAGCTTATCGAAGGGGGGGCAGGAGTGCGGCGTAGAGTTCCCGCCTCTGCTTCACGACTTTCTGTTGCTATGGCATAATCAATGGCCTGCTCCAAAGTCATGGCCCTGCCTTTGGCCCAGGCTGCAGC
The DNA here is from genome assembly GCA_041576335.1 of Anaerolineae bacterium. Taxonomy (GTDB): domain Bacteria; phylum Chloroflexota; class Anaerolineae; order 4572-78; family J111; genus JANQQF01. Next base: position 2,900 of record JBFGLD010000026.1, read on the forward strand.
AAAGCGTGTTTCATGTATCCCGGTCCGGGCCGCGGCTACGCCCTGCTCATATTCGGCTTGATAATAAGGCAGAACCGATGCCCCAACCACTTCCCGCAGCGCTTCTGAAGCGCCAAACAGTTGAGCTGCCCGCTCATAATTCTCCTGCACAGCCGTCACCTCGGCCAGGGCTTCCAGGCTGCGCGAGACAAACCATTTTTCGTCGAGATCCCGCAGTAAGGCCAGGCTTTCCTTTTGCAGAGCCGCTGCCCGGCCAAAGTCGCCTTGCCGGAAGGCCAGGTATCCCAAATTTCGCAGGGCCAAAGCGAGCGTCCACTTATCGCCGGTATGATGCAGAATCGCCGCGCTTTCCTCTAACAGCGACCGGGCCGAAGAATACTCTGCCTGAACCTGGGCCACCACGCCTTCCGTCACCAGCGAAATAGCCAGCCCAAACGAGTCGTCAGTATCGCGAAAGATGGCCACACACTCGGTGGCCAGGGAGCGGGCCAGGCTGGGATCGCCTTGCCCCAATACTTCCTGGCTGAGGAACTGAAGCGCGTAACCGAGCCCATTTTTGTCTGCCAACTCCCGGAATAGAGACACGCTTGCTTCGAGTTGGGTGCGGGCGACCAGGTGATCCCCCTGGCCCCAGGCCAGAACCCCTGCGCCCAGCAAAACCTGCGCAATTTTGGATATCAAGTCTTGGCTATCCTGCCATCGAACGCCGGACCGGGGTATTGTAGATTGATTAACCGGTTGTGACTCCGTATCGAAAATCGAAAATCTAAAATCTAAAATGGATGAGAGCCAGCTTCTTCCCTCGCTCCAATATCCGCGGTGAAACCAAAACCACCACAGCACGCCGGCCAAACGCAGCGCCGTTTCGACGTCACCGGCTGCCAGGGCCCACTGGAGTGCGGCCCGCAGGTTGTTGTGCTCAACGTCCAACTTTTCCAACCAGGTGCGCCGATCCGGTTGATTTAGCTTGGGTGCAATCGCCTCAGCCAGAGCCAGGTAATAGCGGGCGTGGGTTTGCTGCAGGGAGGCCGATTCTGCTGCGGATAGCAGGCTTGAGCTATACTGCCGGATGGTTTCCAAGAGTCGATACCGAGCCTGTCCGGAACGTTCGCGCTCTAGCATCAGCGATTTGTCTACGAGGTGAGACACCAGGTCAAGCACGTCTACGGCTTTGATCTCATCTGCACTGCATACCGCTTCAACTGCCTCCAAGCTGAATTTGCCGGAAAATACCGCCAGCCGCCGAAATAGGATCCGCTCGGGCTCGGACAACAGCTGGTAGCTCCACTCAATCGTGGCCTGCAGGGTTTGCTGCCGGGGCAGTGCAGTACGACTCCCACCGGTTAGCAATCGCAGTGCGTCGTCGAGCCGTTCGGCGATCTGTTCGACCGACAAAACGTTGACGCGAGCGGCGGCCAGCTCAATCGCCAGCGGGATGCCGTCCAGATCATGGCAGATCTTGGTCACAACTGCGGCGTTTTGTGGGCTCAAGGTAAAGTTGGACTGTACGGCGGCTGCTCGCTCGACGAAAAGTCGGACAGCCTCGGCATGGGCGATTTCCTCAAGGGATGACTCGCTTAAGGACGACGGCAGCCTGAGGGAGGGCACCAGCCAGGTTACTTCGCCACTGATACGCAGTGGTTCACGGCTCGTAGCCAACACGTGCAGCTTAGGGCAGCCGCGCAGCAGCGTCTCGACCAGTTGGGCGCAGGCTTCAACCAGGTGCTCACAGTTATCCAGCAGGAGGAGCAGACTTCTCGGCCCGAGGTAATCAACCAGCACCTCGGTCAATGGCCGCCCGGATGCTTCGCGAGCGCCCAGGGCCAGGGCTACGGCCTGCGGTACGAGCGCCGGATCAGCCAGGGCGGCCAGCTCAACCACCCATACGCCACCGGCCAATGCCCCGTCCCCAACCAGGCTAAAGGCAACCTCAAGCCCCAGCCGGGTTTTGCCGCAGCCACCCGGACCGGTGAGGGTCAGCAGCCGGGTTTCGCCAAGTCGCCGCGTGATCTCGGCCCGTTCTCGCTCCCGGCCAATAAAGCTGGTTAAGTGATGCGGAAGGTTATGGGGTGAGCCATGCGATCCCCAATCATCAGTCACGACTGCTCTCAATCTCCGGAAAGCCGCTCAAGTAAGTCCCTTTTTATCACTCTTATCGTACCACAAAAGAATTCACACCGTAAATCGTTTTTGCTTTGATAGAGCTAGAAACATCAAACTAACCAAGACCGGTGATCAGGCGCTGCCGTCAAGCAAGCGCTTCAGCGCTGCCTCTCCTTTCTGCATGCTCCAGCGATGGTTCCAGGCAAAGATGGGTTTAAGGATGGGAGAAAATAAGCTAACGATCGGCTTGTCTGCGCGAACGATCCACTCGAAGGAGACAGCCGTACCGCTGTCCGATTCTGCCAGTGCCCACAAGCCGGTGCCGGTCAGGTCGCCCTCAGCCTTAAGGCCCAATTTGTGGGGCGCCTCCACGAGTGTGACCTCGGCGACGAAGTGAAGTTGATAGGGTAGACGCCCGTGGGCCCATACCTTTGTTTTGGCGCCGACGCGATCGGGCGGCAGGCCATCCAGCGGCACAACTCGATCATATACCTCGCCCCACCACTGGGGATAAGCCGGTGCGTTGAGAATATGCGACCACACTTTTTCGATGGGGTGGGGGATAAACCATTGATCGAGAAAGTAATATTCATTCGTTGCCATACTTAGCGCTCCTCAATAAAAAATAGGCGACCATTTGCCAGCGGCCCCACCACCATTGCAGGTGAGCCTGGCCCAAGTATAAGCCATCGGCAATTTGCACCAGTTCGTCAAGCACCCTACGAATGGTCAGGCGCGGATTCTCACGCAGGCCATAATCAATTTTGAGAACCTGACGATCCGGATCGCTTTTGCCAGAAGCTATGTAGGTACGAAAAGCAAAGGCCCGATAGGTGTCGTTACCGTCGTCAACGTAGTTGCGGTAAAGGGGCCAGTAGATGCGGGCTAATACTCGTGAGTCCCGGCTGAAGATATTGTCGCCGCGGGCACGGCCCGGATCAAATGTCTTCCCCTGCCAGGGCAGCCAGGTGGCCAGCAGCGACTCGAACAGTTGGGTCAGGCCGGGGGCAATATTGAGGGCCACCAGTTCTCCGGTGTAAGAGCCCGCCAGGGGCGGCTCCGGTGGCTGCCCTGCCCGAAAAATGTCGTTTAGCCTGGCCAGGCCGCGTTGGCGATCCTGTTTGAGCATATTTTGGGCCGTGCGAATTTCCGTGAGAATTGCGTCGATCTGGTTATGATTTGTGCCGGTTCTTGTACCGGTCCGGTCAATTGTGTTGACGTGACGGATCCCGCCGTCTGTAGAAGGTTGACGTTTGACTATCAAAATATTATCCTCCTTTCAGCCAATGAACCCCTTGTAAATTGCGGTGGCAATGAGCCCCAGGCCGTAAGCCGTGACGTAATAAATTAGCAGCGGCTGTGCTCCACGCCGCCAAAGTAAGCCCAAGGCCAACACGGCCAGCAGGGCAATGATGTACAGGTCGAGGCCGATGGTCTCAAAAGCCAGGTTGGCAAAGATACCCAGCCCGATGAACAGTCCATTTAACACAAGCAGCCCCCTATCCTTTCCGGCCAGTTGCCCACGATGGGGGAAGACGATTTGCATCAACATCAGCGATGCGTTGACCAGCACAAAGCCGGTGAAGAAAACCCAGTGGGAAAACTCATCATCGTTGAAGATAATGATGCGGCAAAGCGCACCGGAATCACCGTCAGGGCAGAATCGCAGGTGCAGATAGTTGGTTACTTCGTGATTGCCGTAGCTGGCCGCCAACAGGTAAACCCCAATGATAAAGGTTAGGTTTAGGGCCAGGTGCCGATGCCCTTCACGCGCCGGCGAGTCGTACTCGAGCTGCTTTTTTAATAGGTAAAAAGCGACCATGCTGATCAGCGGCAAAATCAGCATATTATTAAGATCGACCCAGCGCAAGAACTCGTTCGGCGCGACATAGCCTGCGGTTAGGTTTGTCTTGCGGTTGACCGAGATAAGAATGATAACCACTGACTGCACCGCCAGCAGCGCGTGGAGGCGACCTAACGCGGTGGTTTTCTTTTGGATGGGTGTTGCAGCTGCTGTGCTAATGTTCATTGTACTTCCTCTGTGAATACAGTATTCAGTAACCGGTAGTCAGTCGTCAGATATTTTCATTCCGGGTGGTGCCCCGGCGGGTCGTGACGACTCCTTCAATAATAAACCGATGGAGGGGTATCTCAAAGAGCTGCATGCGGTCCGAGAAATCTAACAGGGAGCGTTCTTAGCAAGTGTTTGTTATACGTCGATCAAGGTTACGACGTACGTGTTACGTTCCACGTTCGTGGAACGTAACACGTAATGCCATTGAGCCAGCCCCATCAAGAAAACTCAGTTTTTAGCAGCCGGCACCCTTCTGGTCCGGATAGATGTTTAGATTGAGGCCTAAATACTCGCCACATGATGCGTGGCTGGAACAGGCTGGTTGGGGGGGCCATCAAATTCATAACCTTAAGAAACGCGCCGTAAACATACGGATCATGATGGGTGGTTTGGTGAACTTTGGTAACGTAAGCGTTGATGAAATCGGTACCGGGTGCTTTTTTGCCTTCAGTTTCCGGGAAGCGGAAATCCTCGCCTACCGCTAACTGCCAGGGAATATCAATCACCTGGGCCGCTTGTTTGAAAAACGATCGCCATAGTCCTTCAAGTGAGTGACAATCGGCCAGCATTTTATCCAGGGTGGCGGCTTGCAGCGCGGCCGAAGTCATTCCCTGGCCGTAGACCGGGTTGAAGCTGCAGACCGCGTCGCCCATAACCAGATACCCTTCTGGAAAACGACTCAGATTCTCATAATGGCGGCGCAGACTCGAAGGGAACTTGTGACTAACAATGTCCGAAATCGGCTCCAATCGACCCAGTAAATTGTACAAATCCGGGGCAGGTAAGCTTTGGGCAAAGGCCATAAAACCTTGCTCATCAACCGGCGCGTGGTCCCCGGCCCAGCCGCCCAGGGTGCAGATCCAACGATCATCTTCGATGGGAAAGATCAGGCCCATCCGCTTGCCGGCCGGCGGATCCGGAGAGATGATAAGTGCTGCGGCACCGGTCAGCTCCCCTGGCCGGCGGCGATACAGGCGCGTGGCATAGCCAACCCCCACTTTGACGACGCTTTCTGTTGGTTGAGGATAACCGAGGGCTGACAGCCATTTCGGCGTGGCTGAACCGCGCCCGCTCGCATCAACGATCAGGTCAGCGTTTAAAACTTGCCTTTGATTCGGGTCAGTACGACGTAGGATTTTCAGTCCGATCACGTGCCTTCCATCAGCCGCGGTTACGAGGTGAGCAACGCTGGTCTGATCGAGGATCTGAACGTTGGGTAATGCCAGTACCCGGCGGCGAATCTGCCACTCGAGGAACGGTCGGCTCATAAAGACGCCGGTCAGGCCGCTTTGATACTGCATTCGATAACCGCCAAAGGCGTGCCAGCGCATGGCAGCGGCCATATCGCTGAGTACCGCGCCTCCATTGGCCAGCGCCTCCGGCAGATCCGGAAAGTAGTCCGTCATAACCTCCAACCCGCGGGCCAACAGACCGTGCAAGTGGCGGGTTTGGGGCTGACCCTTACGCGACTCGGGCAGATCCGTGATCCTGTCCCGCTCGACGATGGTTACCTTGTCGAAGTGGTTGCTGAGCACGCGGGCAGCCAGCAAGCCGGCCAAACTCCCGCCGATAACCAGGGCATGTTGTGATTGGGTTTGCGTTTTGATAATCATAGAAGCATCCTCCAAAATTATGATATGATTGGTGATGCTTCTACTATATCGCCGGTGACTGTTCAATCACCAGACCAAACGCTGCTCAATTTTTGCTCAAATCGGTGGTCATCAGAAAAACGAGATTGACTTAGTCGCTGGATTCCCGCCGTTTAAGCGTTCCGCCACAAATAGCGATTAAGGCGAACATCGAGCAACCGGAAACCAATGCGCTCATAAGCGTGAATGCCCATCTCAGTAGAAAAGAGGACGGCATAATGATATCCCATGTCTCTCGCTTCCAGCAGAGGTTTGAGCGTAATAGCCCCGCCGATGCCCTGGCCTCGGGCTGACGGCACCGTCCCGACCGCGTATACGCTGGCGACGCCTGCGCCGTTAAAAAGCATATTTGTGGCCACCGGCTCACCGTCCAGGCGGCCCAAATACATCTTCCAGGGCGTGCGTCCAATGCCGATGCGCAACGTCGCATCCACCCAGGCCTGAGCTGCCCACTCGGGAATTTCGTAACTTTCAATAAACACGTGTTTAAAATTGTACAACGCTGCTTCATCTTGCACTGTTTCAATAATAAAGCCAGGCGGTACCTGGGTGAGCGCAGTGTTGTTCATCCGGTGTAAATCGGCCACCATACCGGGCGCGCCCAGCTCGGTTTGCTTAAGGCCGGGCGCTAAATGCTGCATTTGTGCTTCCATGGACAAAAATCCACGGGCAGCCAGCCGTTGTCCCAAATCTGCCGGCGTGGTGCCCGGTCCCGTCCACCAGAAGATGAAGGGCGCATCCCGCGTTTTGAACCAGGCCAGGGTTTCGTCAATTGCCGCGTCCACTTCGGCTGCTGCCAGGCGGGTGCGCCACACGCCTTTGAACATCGGGTTGGACGGAAAAGCAAGATGGTGACTTAATCTGTCACCTTCTACGATTTCGCTGCCCGGCAGCGTCGCCGCCATGGCCCGGAACAGAGCAAACAAGTTTTCTTCGACGGCAGCAGCCAGTTCAGCCGCGGCTGGTCCGGTCAAGATTGAAGTCGACGTCATCATGGGTTGTACTCCTCACTAACAGGCGGTAGGGCCCAGTAAGTGGAAACAGATAAACTAAAAAACGGCGTCAATGATCTCCCCATCGTGCCACTCTGGATCTGCGTTGAGCAGCGCCCGCAGCTCTAAATAACGTTCGTGCTGCTGGGGGCTGGCCGCGTTGGCCTGGTAGGCTTCCCGGGTTTCAAAGACGGCCACCAGGAATAGCACATTGGGATTGGCGTCCATGCGGAAGATGTAGCGCGCCACCTGGCCGGGTGCCGGGCCAAGCCGCTTAGATAAGGCTTGTAGCTCTTCGATTTTCTCTGGGTTGATTTGAACTTCGGCAATTGTCCCGTACATGTTACCCTCTGCGCCACAGCGCTGCGCCTAACCAGATATACCAGGCCGGGTTGACTAAAAATCCGGCTACCAGAACGGGCACCAGGAGGATTGGATTGGTCGGATCGAGAATAATCAAACGCGCCAGATAAAGGATGAGGAAAAAGATACCCAGCAGGTAGCCCACATAGGGTAATCCTTTTGGAAAGCTGCCAACCAACCCTGAACATACTGGCGGTAGCCGTCGTGCCCCCGAAACGTAGCCCCCACGGCCATGTTGGTCCACTCCGCGTCGGCTGCCAAATTTTCTGAGGCCCAACGTTCTGCTGTTCGCTCATTAAAGGCTGTGTAACCCGCTTTAGCAACTTTGGCATTAATTTGTGCTGACATTGTGGTTCTCCTGTAGAGAAAATAAATTAATAACCATTATTTACCCGCTTTACTCAAAAGCCCAAAAAGTCCGTACTGATCAATAATCTTGCTCCGGTAGTTCCGGCAGCAGATTAAGGTTGCGAAGTAGTCCGGCTACGTCCCAGAGGTGCAAGCTGTGCGTGATTTTATCCTCGATGATTGTCAATAACGACACACCGCGCACGTTGATCTCCCGGCCTGTCGCCGGGATGTTCAATAGCTTACCCTGATGAGTCCCCCGGGCAACCCAAAACAGAGCGGCCCGGGTTCCCTGAATTAAAGTGGCCTCCTCCGTAAAGTGGAGGTCGGGAAATGCCGCCAAATAGCGGGCCACGGTTTGCCGGACGCCCTCCGGTCCGAAGCGTGGGGTCGCCCAGGCCACATCTATGCCCTCATAGTCGGGCGCATAAAAAGACGCGATCATTTCATGATCGTGACTGTTCCAAGCCGACAACAGAGCGGCAACTAAGCTGCTAATCTTCTGATTATTGAAAGCATGAAATTGTCCTGAGGATTGAGTCATCATTTACTCAGGCTATCTTTGCAAAAAAACTGGGGTTATCAATTTTGATAACCCCAGTTTACGATAATCTAGCCGGCTTTTCCAGGTCAAAATATGCTCATTTTTTAATCACCTGATGCTCATTTTCTTAGCCATTGATTTCTTGCTGCCACAAGATCTCCGTAACGTGTTGAACTCCGGTTTTTAAATGACGGCGAAAGGTGCTGAACGGTAAATCCAGCAGTTCCGCCGCTTGCTCTTGGGTCAGGGCAGGCTTGAGATAGGTATGATAAAGGGGGGGATAGAATTTTGCCCTGCGCGGCGAATTCTGTAACGAGGTAGTGGCTTCTTGCAGCAGAGCCTGCAGTGCGGCAGCTCGCTCCGCTTCTTTAGCGTTGAGACCGGCGCGTCTCAATACTAGGCGTGACCGAAGTAGGGGATTAGGCTCTAACGCACCGGGGCGAGCGGCACGAAGTTGCTGAAAGGCATCACGTACGGCTGCCTCAAAGTCGGGCTGGCTAAGAACCACCAGCGGTTCACTTACCGGTTGTGGCGGAGTAATCCGGGATGTCAGCGCGGTCTCCCGTTCGGCCAGAAGGGCCAACCAATCCAACGGAGGTACGACGCGCCAATCGTGACCGTAGACACCATAGCGTCGCCCACCTACCTCAAAATCAAGCTCAGGAATCCGGGTTAGGTTGGCATAGGCGCATAGTGGAGCCCAAAAATCCGGGTCAGCACAGGGAAAGAAAGTAAAGGCGAGCCCAGGCGTGGTTAAATAATACCGCACGATGTGAATGCCCAGCAAGCTTTGAATAGGCGAAATAGCCTGGTACGAATCGCGGGCCATCCAAAAGCGAAAATGGACCGCGCCTTCGCCAGGGCGCAGCGGTGTATGCGCCTGCAAATAATTCCAGGCTACTTGGGTGGCCGGGTCGAGTTGGATTTCTTCAAGGCCGGCCTGATGGAGGGCTACTCTAGCCAGGAAACCGCTTATTTGGCCCTCAACATTTCTAAGAACGAGCACACCTGAAGGCTGCTTGGCCAACCAATGGGCGGCCAAGCGGCTCGACTCTTGGCCTTCGTGTTCAGTTACCATCGCCAGCAGGGCTGGGATGTCACTATCGTGCATGACGTCGGTCAAGGTCTCATCCGTCTGCCATTCAAAGAATGGTTGGACGATCGGATTATCTCGATGGAGATAGATGTAATCAAGCAGCGTTCGCTGCTGTTCCGGATCAGCTGCCTGCTGCAGGCGAGTCGTGTAAAAATTACGGGCGCGGTCGTGTAACTCAGCATACCGGTCGGGATTACGCCAGCGCAAATCGGCAGTCAGCGCTTTTTGAACTAAATCGTGAAGGACAAGTCCGTCGAGTTTTGACTCGATAAACGACAGCCCGCGCAACCAATCGAATACTTTGTGGATTTCTGGTGTCACGTTAGGTTGCTCGCTGTCGGTTACAGGGGTCGTTTTCGAAGGCGGCGGCAAGGCCAGCATCTCGGCCAGCAGATTTTCTGTTGTTACCCTGACGACGGCGCACGCTTCTAAGGCAGTGCGGTGCGCCGGCCCCGGCACCTTTTGTAAGAAATTATCCAAGAGTATTTTGATTGTATCGGGGGCGGCTGTTGGTTGAAATTGGAAGTCGGGACGTTGGTCGAAAACGTCCGCCAGCAGTGATAAGGCCAAGGGGTGGCCGTGCGTAAAACTGAGGACATTGTGGTGTTGATCTAGGGGTACGCTTCGTTTCGTCAAGTAATCTCGGCTCTCATCAGAGGTTAGATTACGTACGGGCAAGTTATGCGTAAGCATTTGCCATCCTGGGTCACGCTGCCAGGCCAGCGACAATGGATCGCGGCCAGCCAGTACTGTTAACACTTGCTCCGATAGAAACGGAAAAAAATTCTGCCGCAGCCAACTATCCAGAGGCGTAAGCCTTTCGTATGTGTCGATGAGAAAAACAGTACGGTGGGGTAAGGCGGTCAGGAATTCAAGCGGAGAGTCGGCTGGTTCTAAGCCCAGGCAGCGTTGTAATGCCGCAGTGAAGGCCGGTGGGGTTGGCTCGATATCTTGCCCGTCGAGGAATGCAGTTGGTAGGTCGGCTTGACTGCAAATGTAGGCAAACTCGTGCAGCAAGGTCGTCTTACCGACCCCACCGGGCCCATGGATGCATAGGATATAAAAGGGTAGCTCCGGTGCAGCAAGAGCGGCGCGAATGAGCTCTCGCTCAGCAGTTCGTCCCACAAACCGCCGGTGGCGCGCCTCTCTTAAACGATGTGCTATACGCGAGGTATGGTCCATTTGTTGGATCATTTTTCCAGCCCTCCGATTTCGTATCGCCATAAAACCTCAACGACCCGCGAGATCCCCCTCTTTAGATGACGGCGAAAAGTGCCAAACGGTATATCCAGTAGTTCGGCAGCCTGTTCCTGGGTTGCGGCCGGATGGAGATAGGTGTGATGAAGCACACGATAGAATTTTACCTCGCGTGGAGAAGCATGCAACGATTCGCACGCTTCCTTGAGCACGGATTGTAAGACGGCAGCCCGAGCGGTATCTGCGGCATGCCTGCCGGCTCGCTCGACGATTAATCTCGACCGGAGCAGCGGATTGGTCTCTAGCGCTGCGGGGAGAGAAAAATCATGGAGCGCAGTTCTAACGGCCGATTCAAAAGCCGGCTTACTGAGAACTACCAGGGGTTCGGTTTCGACCGGGGGGGCTGTGGTTTGAACGTCCGCTGCCACTTCTCTTTCAGCCAGCAGGGCTAACCACGCAGCTGGAGGAACGGCCCGCCAATCGTGTCCAAAGACGCCGTAGCGGTGTCCACCCACCTCGTAGTCGGCTTCGGGGATCCTCATGAGGTCGGCGTAGGCAAACATAGGTGCCCAAAAGTCCGGGTTCGCACAAGGAAAAAAGGTAAAAGCCAGCGCCGGCGTGATCAAATAATGCTGTACAGCGCTTACAAAAATCAAACTCTGAATTGGAGACACGGCCTGATAGGTGTCGTGGGCCAGCCAAAAGCGAAAGAGGGTCGCCTTTTCTCCGGACCGTAGCGGCGTATGTTGCTGCAAGTAACGCCAGACCTCCTGTACGGCCGGGTCAATGCTGACATCTTCAGCGCTGGCCCGGTGTAGTCCGACCATAGCTACAAAGCCGGCGGGTTCTTCGGCGGAATCTCGAAAAACTTGGACTCCTTGCGGTTGACGGTCGAACCAATGAATTGCCATTTTGCCAGAGGCCTCACCTTCGTGCGCGGTTACCATGGCCACGAGCTTTGGAATGTCGCTCTCGCGCATTACGTCGGGCAGAGTATTTGCACTGGCTTGCCACTCGAAAAATGGCCGTACTACCGGATTATCGCGATGCAAAAAAACATAATCCAGTAAGAGACGCTGCTGCGCGTGGCCTGACGTCCGCTGCAGGTGATTAGTATAGAAAGACCGAGCGCGGCGATGAAGTTCAGCATACCAATCGGGATTACGCCAACGGCTGGCGTGCCCGCTTGCCAGGAGGACCTATCAGAACGCCCCTGACCGGCGGTGTTTTTCGAGTCTGCTTTCGATGATCGGTCCCTCGGATCGGCCCCGTGGGA
>JBFGLD010000027.1:0-14313 GCA_041576335.1 Anaerolineae bacterium
CTGCCCCTGCAAAGGCGCCGGGTAGTGGCCAGCGCAATCCGCCCACGCTAAAATAGCTGGTGGTCATACGGGCCCCACAGACCATCTCAAAAATATCCAGGATTCGCTCACGCATTTTGAAACAGTACATTACCAAGGCGTGAGGTGTGCCGCTGACGTCCATGCTGTGCGTCCCCAACCAGATCATATGGCTGGCGATACGCTGCAGCTCGCATAAAATCACTCGAGTGTAGTGAACGTACTCGGGCAGTTCCACATCCATTAGCCGTTCAACTGCCATAACAAAGGCCAAATTATTGCACATCGGCGCGGCATAATCCATACGGTCGCAGTAAGGTATGAACTTCTCGTAACGCTTATTTTCACCCGTTTTTTCAAAGCCGGAGTGTAGATAACCGACTTCCGGGCTAACGGTCACGACTTTTTCACCGTCAAGCTCAACGGCTAAGCGCAGCACGCCATGGGTCGCAGGATGATGTGGGCCCAGGTTAACCACCATGTTCTCTTCGGTGTCCATCCCCTCCGGTAGTTCGGTCAGAAAAGATGGCCCGACCATGATCTGCCGACCGAGGTGAGCAAAGCGAGGATTATTACGGTCGTGTGAAAAGTAAACCGGTTCGCCCCCCAGCGGATAATCCTTGCGCAAAGGGTGACCGACCCAATTATCAGGCATCATGATCCGGCGCAGCCACGGGTGCTCCTCAAATTTTATCCCCATCAGGTCGTATGTTTCGCGCTCTAACCAATTGGCTGTTGGCCAAATATCTGTTACCGTCGGCAACATGGGCAAATTGTCATCGCCATGTCCATGTCCATCCTTGCCGTTAGGAGCCGGGTCAGGCGCCTCTACGACGACCCGCAAGAATCTATCCGTTGAGATCGAATACAGTTCGTAATTGGCGGCAAAACGGGGGGATTGGCCAAACTTAAGACGATCGGTACCGTATACGTCAATTAACAAGTCAAATTGCAGATCCTGGTCATCTCGTAGAAAAAGTGCAACATCATGAAATTGGCTGGAGTCCACGAAAATCGTCAACTCGTCCCGAAATTCTGCGTGTTTCTTCAGGGCAGAGGGAAACCTTGTCTCGATTATTTCTGGAATAGTCGATGCCATGCTTTATTTGTCCAAGCTATTTGGTTAGTGCTAATATTCCCGTAAACGTCAAGGTGAGGCGCATTCTTTTCTAAGGATCACGCTGCGCCTCAATCTAAATTTAAATCAAAACCTGAGCTTAACCCTCAATTACCTAGTTTTGTTTGAGTCTTGATTCTTTCTTGGAGCATCGTGAGGGCGTACAGCAGCGCTTCCGGTCGTGGCGGGCAGCCGGGTACATAAACATCCACGGGTAGAATTTTGTCAACCCCCTGGATGATAGCATAATTGTTAAATGGACCTCCGCACGAGGCGCAATCGCCCATTGCGATAACCCACTTCGGATCGGACATCTGGTCGTAAATACGCTTAATCACAGGCACCATTTTGTTAGAAACTCGTCCGGAGACGATTAACAGGTCCGCCTGGCGTGGTGACGCCCGAAACACTTCTGAGCCAAAGCGAGCGATATCGAAACGGGACATACCGGCACTAATTTGCTCTATGGCGCAGCAAGCCAGGCCAAAAGTCAATGGCCAAACAGAGTTTGCCCTCCCCCAATTTATAACCTCTTCCAATTTACCCAAAGCCAGCCCCATCGTGCCGGTTTTACCCTGCATTTGAGCTGCTTCTAACTCTTCTCGAGTTGGTACGCCAACGGCTACTCCCATTCCAACGCCCCTTTCTTCCACACGTACACGTAACTTTCAATCAGTAACAGGGCAAAGATACCAATTTGAATTAAACCATACCACTTTAAATCCCAAAATAGTACGGCCCAAGGATAAAAGAAAAGCACCTCGATATCAAAAACAATAAAGAGCATCGCCACCATATAATATTGGATCGGAACCCGGCGGCGCGCGCTGCCGTAGTTAAGCTTACCCGACTCAATTACTTCTGATTTAGCTTTGTTGGGCCGATAAGGCCCTAAATAATGGGGCAAGATGATCGCAGACGCCGCCAAGAATGATGCAAACAGGAAATATATTAAGATTGGTATATAATCGGTCGGCACGGGTTATTCTCCTCTGGAAATTCCCCTCAATCCCCTTTAGAGCTAAGCTTCTCGTCTCGGGCTCGACATGGGGCTCACGACTAAGCCTGTTGCAGGGAAAGCAGCTGGCGCCCTCCCAATGGCGGGGAGAGTTGGGGAGGGGCAAAAAACCTCATCACCGGTGCCTCGTGATATCGGTGGCGTGCATGGCACGTTCGTGATGACTCCCTGGCTAGATGTGGCTATTGCGCCAAATTTCACATTAAGAAAATGTGGTTGTTAAGTCTATCACAGGCCCGGTAACTTGTCAAAATAAATTAAGTTGCCAATTATTAATATTGACTATATGAAATTATCTAAATATTGTCTACCTATTTTACGGGTGAGAAATTGAAATCAAGTTACGCCAGGCTCAGACGAAATCCTGGGCATCGTAATTTTTGGCAACGGCTCAGCCGCTGTGCTATACTGCTATCCACACAACATATGACCGGCGTCGGCACCAGTTCTGACAGAAGGTGCTGCTCCCACCGTTTAAATCCAAATTTAATGAATAAGGGACCCATCACACCAACTATTCTATTAATTTTTTTGCTTATTAGCGCCTGTAAGCCGCCGGCCGGTGCAACCGGCGTTCCCAACGAAGCTGCAGCTAATCCAACCGCAGCTGATAAAAGGTCACTTATCCCGACCCCAACAGTCTCCTCCCCCACGTCGATTCCCCTTGAGCCCGGTCGTACCGCTACTGTAAGAGCGACCTCCACGGACGTTGACGTCGACGGCTTGGCTCCCAATCGCCAAGCCATGTTGCCCCAATGTGCCGCCGACGTAGATCGCGTCGCGGCTGCAGGGGCGACCCGGTACCTAATCAAGGTCAACCTCAACCCGGACAGTTTTAGCAGCGGGGCCGGTCTCACGTTGAACGGCGTGGCAGACATCCATTACACCAATACCGAAAACATTTCACTATCCGAAATTTATTTTCGGCTCTACCCCAACCTGCCCGGTTACGGCGGCCAGATGATCGTTGAAACGGTCACAGTAGGCGGCCGCCCTGTCCAGCCTGTGCTGGAAGCCGGAGACTCGGCAATGCGCATCCCCCTGGCCTCTCCCTTAAGGCCGGGCGCCCACGTCGATCTGAGTCTAACTTTCCAAAGCCTCGCTCCCGCTCAAATTCAACGGGGTTACAACATATTTTCATATACGGACCACACCGCCGCACTGGCGGGGTTTTATCCGGCCGTCGCCGTATACGATGACGAAGGCTGGAATATCGAGGTTGCGCCCGCCTATGGAGACGCGACCTATCTCGACGTCTCCCTCTACCAGGTCCTTCTCACCGTACCCCAGCCGGTGGTGGTAGCCGCGTCTGGCAGCGTGCTTGAAACTACCAAGACCGGCAACGGTACCAAAACCCTATTCTTGGCTTCGGGACCGATGCGCGACTTTTACATGGTGCTGCGCCAGGATTACCAGGTCATCAGCGAAACGGTAGATGGCACCCTCGTCAATAGTTATTATCCGCCCGCTCTAGAGGCAGGAGGCACGCTTGCGCTTCGCTATGCGGCCGATGCGCTGCGGGTGTTTAACCAACGTTTCGGGCAATACCCGTACGCCGAGTTTGATATTGCGGCAACGCCCACCAGAGCGGGCGGGGTTGAATATCCCGGCATTGTGGTAGTGACCCAAAACGTTTATAGCCAATCGGGCGGTTTCTTCCAGCATGCCACGGCTCACGAAGTTGCTCATCAATGGTGGTATGGCCTGGTCGGCAATGATCAAATCGATGAACCCTGGTTGGATGAAGCCTTGACCAACTACAGTGCCGCCATCTATTGGGAAGCAGCTGCCGGACCCGAGGCCGCGGCGCAGGTTATAGAAGATTTTTTTGTTAAGCCTTACGAGCGGGCCAAAGAGCAGGGTCGAGATCGAGCAGTCGTCGGCTCCGTCGGAGATTTCACTGAAGGGGAGTATGGCCTCTTTGTCTACGGGAAGGGGCCGCTTTTCTTTCATGCGCTGCGTCAGGAGTTCGGAGACGACGTTTTTTTTGACGTGATGAAAAATTACTATGCGGCGTATAAATATAAGATAGCTAAGGCCGCTGATTTTTTCGAAATCGTCGAGCAGGTTTCGGGAAAAGAGATAGAGCCGCTGGTTGAGCAGTGGCTAAATAGTCAAGAATCGCCGAATTAACTATTTTTTTTTGATAGATTATGTTATAATGTGTGGCAATGTGATAAATTTCTCCAATTATTAGCCGCTTTGACTGAGCATTGGTTGAGATTAGTCTAGCGCGCCCAGGGTTAAGAACATTACCACAAAAATCAAACCGGCCAACATTGTAGCCCCCCACGAGTATGCTTAAATGTTCGGCTTCCTCCACCGGAGTAAAGGCCGTGAGAAGTCTCATTTACCTTGAGCAATTTTCAATGAAAAGCACCGGTCAAAAAAACATAAACTCACCTAGAGGCTAGACGATGCTACCTGATACGCCACGTATTCATTCTCGCCTAGACCTGTTACATCTAGTGACACGTGAGTTTAATTCCAGCCTGGAAATAACCTCGGTGTTAAACCGCGTTTTGACCGCCACGGTGGCATCGGTGGGCGCGTCGGACGCGAGTCTCTCGCTGTTTGACCCGGACGGCAACTTGGAAAGCTTTATCCGCGTGACCGGGTTTCAAACTCGGCAGTTAGATCCGGCTATGGTTGATGCTATTCACAAACACGGCTTAGTTAGCTGGGTAAAAAAGCGGCAACAGGCCATTCTCATCGACGATACAAGTGCGGATAAGCGCTGGTATACTAACAAAGACAACGCCGATGTGTCGAGCAGCAGCAGTGCCATAGCGGTCCCCGTTCAGTCACTTGAGCAATTTCTGGGCGTGTTAACGATTACCGCCAGTGAGCGCAATTACTTCGACGACAACGACCTGGCGATGCTGACCATAATAGGCGAGCAAGCTGCTTTTGCTATTGCCAATGCCCGGCTGTTTAAAGCCGAACAGCACCGCCGCCGCCTGGCCGACATTTTGGCCTCGATTGCCCGCACCATCAACTCCACCCTCGACCTTAATGAAGTGCTTAATCTAATTCTAAAGCACTTGGCTTTAGTTATTGATTACGATAGCAGTTCGATTCTGTTATTCGACGACAATCGCGAAAACTTGGTGGTTCGGGCAGCACGCGGATTTGATAATATCGAAGATGCGTTGAGCGTAACCTTAACTGACCTCAAAAAGACAATAAACTACCAAGCCATTATCCACAAAACCCCGATCGTCATTGCCGATGTAGATAATGAACCGGGCTGGATCAAAAGCTCGTCGTCTCGAAAGGTACGGAGTTGGATCGGAGCGCCCCTCATCACCCGCAATAAAGTGATCGGCATGCTCACGGTCGACAGCCACGATGTCAACAAATACACGGCTGAAAACGCTCGAGAAGTAGCTGCTTTCGCCGATCAGGCAGCCACCGCCGTGGCTAATGCCCAAACGGTAACCCTGCTGCAAAATGCAGAGGCCAGCTATGCCGCACTCTTCGAAAACAGCACCGATGTGATTATCATTACCAACTACCAAGGAAAAATTCTTAACGCTAACCGCAAAGTATGTCAAATACTGTCAAATCAAAAAGAGGGCATTATCGGCCAGGATATCGTGGTCATCAATCCCCAACTAAAGGATTATTTGGTTGAACAAACAGATCAGCTGAAAGCGCAGGAGGACATATCCATCGAGCTTGACGTTCAAGACACTGAGGGACAGACTATCTCGTTGGAGATTCACGGTCATCAGGTAACGTTTTCCGGCATTGTTTGCGTGCAATGGACCGGGCGCGATATCTCGGCCCGTAGAGAAACTGAAAAAATGCGCCAGGATTTGGTCAACATGCTTGTTCACGATTTGCGTGGTCCGGTCGGTAATTTGATCAATGTGATTGAAATGCTCCCCATGCTGGTCGCCTCGGTCAACGAGTCCCCCGCCTTTCAGAACATTTTAGATATGGCCCGGCGCAGTGGCCAGGAGGTTAGAGACTTGATCGACTCGTTGCTCGACGTCGGCCTGCTCGAGCAAGGGGAGATTCCGCTTCAGCGTAACCCGGTCATATTCAACGAAATTATGGAGGCCGTTGAAGAGCAAATTGAGCCGCGGGCCAGCGCTAAAGAAACCGAAGTGACCTTTCATCCACTGCCCAAGACACCAGTGATGTGGGTGGACGGCAGCATGATCCGGCGGGTGTTGATTAACTTGATCGACAACGCGATCAAATATACCCCCTATGGGGGCCAGGTATCAGCCAAGACGACCGTCTCCGGGGATACACTCTATGTCACTGTCTCGGATAATGGCCCCGGAATTAGCAAATCCGACCAAGCCCATATCTTCGAAAAATTTTCACGCGTGGCCAGCACCTCTAAAAAAGCAACAGGGGTGGGCTTGGGGTTGGCGTTCTGCAAGCTTGCCGTCGAGGCGCACGGCGGTACGATTAACGTTGAAAGCGAAGGAAAGCCCGGCAAAGGAAGCATGTTTCTTATTGCTCTGCCAATCATTTCAGAGCCGGATGAATTGTGGAATTAGATTTAATCGCCGCCTATTACGACTTGCTGTATGGCCATGTTGACGAAGATTTGCAAATGTGGACTACGTTGGCCGAAGCGGTTGATGGTCCCATTTTAGAGGTCGGCTGCGGCTCAGGACGTTTGCTGCTGCCGTTGGCCCAGGCCGGTCATACGTTAGCCGGCCTTGATCTGGCGGAGGTCGCCCTGCACGCAGCCCGAGCTAAAGTTATGGCCGCCAGGTTAGACCAGCAAATTACGCTGCATCAGGCCGACATGCGCAGCTTCGACTTACCTCACAAAAATTTCGCCCTGGCTTTGATTCCGCTCAACACATTTATGTATTGCCATACGATCGAGGACCAATTAGCTACGCTGCACGCCATCCGAAGCCATCTACAACCTACCGGCCAGCTCATTATCGACCTATTTTATCCGGATCCGGCGCTTTTAGCCGAAGCCGACGGGCGACTCTATTTTGAAGACGAATTGATCGATGAGCCGACGGGCCGCACCGTCCAGTGGTATTGGCGCCATGACATTGATTTAGCCCGGCAGATGCGCCATCTTGTTTATCTTTTAGATGAGATCGACGAAGCGGGTGCAGTCCGCCGGACCCGCATTCCTATCTCGCTGCGCTATTTCTATCGCTATGAAATGGAACTTCTGTTAAGAGCAGCGGGGTTCAGCACTGACGCGATATTCGGCAACTATGAGCTCCACCCGTTCGACAGCCACAGTCCCAAAATGATTTTTGTTGCAAAAAAGCAGACAGCAGACGCGGGACGGTAAAACCGACTACATTTCTTCGCGATAACTCAAATTATACTTCTTTCGCGCTTTCAGGATTGCCCGGCGTAGAGTTTCGTGGACTTCCGTGGGGCCGGAAACGTTCTCCAGCGTTACTTCAGGATGAGTTGGATCGTGACTCCGAATAGAGACATCCCCAATATTGACCGTGCGCTCAACCAAATTTTGTTTGTGATCAACATCTTGGATCCGAACCAGTTCGATATCGTGTCGCTCCTTACCCAACAAACCTTTGACAATACGCACTCGCTCATTGCTAATCTGGTAGTACACCGAAAGTGACAAGAACGGGCGTCCTTCCCACAAGATCTGCTCCTCATCACCGTCGTCATCAACCGGAGTGGCGTACCTGGCAGCAGGCTTACCACTGGCCTCGCTGAGCAGTTCGTCGATCTCGGACAGAACGCCTTCGGTGATCGCACCCACCAATTTGTCCAGCTCCGGTTGGGGCACGGTTGAAACATCAACCCCACTCTGGGCCACTGCCTGCCAAATACGAGCCTTTAACTTGGCTTGGATCTCGGATAATAATGTCATTAGAAGCTGCTCCTTAATCAAAAAAGTACGTTTGCCAGCTTTTGCCGGTACTGCCTGGTTACCGGATCACTTTCGCCCATACTGGTAAAAAGGGCCAGCATGGCTTTGCGAGCGCCGTCATCATTGTACTGGCGATCGCGGCGTACGACCTCTAAAAACTCGTCAAGAGCCTCAACGTATCTTTGCTCGGCCGCCAATAAAGCGGCCAGGGCATAGCGGCTGGCTACGTCATTTTGATCTGACTTAATTTTGGCCCGCAGTTCGGCTTCGGAGTTACCCGCCGCAGCTCGCTGAAACTCGGCCGTGGCCACAAGTGCATCGGCGGCGCTTCGTTCGGAAACGCCGGCGGGGACACGCTCTAATACCGACAGGGCCTCGTCGACGTTATCCTGCTTGAGTAGGGTGCGCCCCAAGCCGATCATGGCGTGGTAATGGTCGGCCTGTTCTGCCAGTGCAGCTTGATAATTTGTCACGGCCATCGGCAGTTGGCCGCTCATTTCCCAATCGTAGGCCTGTTTGGCGTAGAGATCGGCAGTGGAAGGGACCAGCCCCCGAACAAAATTCCGAACCTGAGGTTCGGGCAGCGCACCCGTAAATTCGCCCGCGACCTTACCGTCATAAAACGCCTTGACCGCGGGAATTCCCTGTATCTGAAATTGGGCCGCCAGGCGCGGGTTCTTATCTACGTCCACCTTGGCCAGGATAAAAGCACCGTTAAACTCACCGGCCAGTCTTTCTAATACGGGGCCCAAAACCCGGCATGGGCCACACCATGCCGCCCAAAAATCAACGACGACCGGTGTTGTCTTTGATCGTTCCAATACCTCAGTTGCAAACGTTTGCTCGGTAACGTCGATCACATACGTAGACGTCGTTGTAGTTGTTGTTGTCATAAGACTCCTCTCTAACATCTTGCAGAACTGTTCCAGTAAGGTAATTGCCACTTTCACGATAGCCGTGAAGCTCTATCGCCAGGCTTGGTCTTAATTCTACCCCAGGCCCACGAATCAACAAAAAATGACGCGTTCATTCTGGCATATAGCTCCAACTCCGTTGCCACACCTGCGCAACAGTGTTAAAATTGCATGGACTAAATCCACCCTGGCGAGAAAGGTGTCCAATTGATATTTTGAGTGAATTGGAGCGGTCCCAAGAACCGGCTAATGAGGCTGATCGGGCCTGAGTGGTATCCGCGCGAATTGCCCGGCCAAAGAAATGATATAGCCGATAGATCGGCGTATCTTGCCGGAGGTTGTACTTAATGAGTTACGAGTTTTTGGATTTCAAGGAGGTAAGACGATGGTAAATTCTCCCAACGCATACAACTCTATTTTGGAAACGATTGGCCATACCCCGTTAATAAAGCTCAACAGCGTCTCGCGAGGCATCACGGCCAATGTCTTGGCCAAGGTAGAATTTTTCAATCCGGGCGGCTCGGTTAAAGATCGGATTGCCCTGGGCATCATCGAAGAAGCGGAAACGAGTGGTCGTCTAAGACCGGGCGGCACGATTGTCGAATCCACCAGCGGTAACACCGGCGTTGGCTTGGCAATTGTGGCCGCTTTGAAAGGTTACAAAACTATCTTTGTGATGCCCGACAAGATGAGTCAGGAAAAAATACAGCTCTTAAGAGCTTATGGAGCGAAGGTGATTATTACCCCCACCTCCGTCGAACCGGACGATCCCCGCAGCTACTATTCGGTGGCGGCCAGAGTCGTCGAGGAAACCCCCAACTGCATCCTGGCCAACCAATACCACAACCCTGAAAATCCGAAAGCTCACTACCTGACCACCGGCCCGGAAATTTGGGAGCAAACCGGCGGTCAGATTGATGTGTTTGTGGTCGGGATGGGCACCGGCGGAACCATTACCGGAGCCGGGCGTTACCTCAAAGAAAAAAACCCTGATATTCAGATCGTTGGCGTTGATCCAGTCGGATCGATTTTATACTATCTGCATCGGGGTGAGACGGCAGAAGCCGAGTCCTACAAAATCGAAGGCATCGGCGAAGATATGCTGCCCAGCACGCTCGACCTATCTATCGTCGACGAAGTTATTCAGGTGACCGACAAAGAGAGTTTTCTGATGACTCGCCGCCTGGTGCGGGAGGAGGGAATTTTTTGCGGCGGCTCGTGTGGCAGTGCCGTGGCCGGAGCCTTGCATTACATTCGCAACCACGACTTGGGACCCGACAAGACCGTGGTCATTGTCCTGCCCGACTCCGGCTCTCGCTACCTCAGCAAGGTATTTAACGACGATTGGATGCGCGAAAATGGGTTCCTGGAAAGCTCTTTGGAGGAAACTCGGGCCCTGAACGTCCTTCAATCCAAAAAGATTCAAGAAGTTTTCACGGCTCGCCCGTCCGATCGTATGCGCGACGTGATTCATTTGATGAAGCAGTTGGACATATCACAACTGCCCGTGGTCGAAAATGGCAGCGTGATCGGCATGGTCACCGAGGTGGAACTGCTAAATCATATGCTTTTTGCCACCCACACCCATACCCCGGATGAAACAATCGCCGATTTGATAAGATCAGATTTTACCACCATTGCTATCGAGACCCCCATGGAAACGTTGATGAGCGTGTTCGCGACAGCCAGGGTGGCTATTGTGTTAGATGGGGCAAGACTGGTGGGCATCATTACCAAGATTGACTTACTGGACTTCTTGGCCGACCAGGTGACCTAACGAACGTTGATCTTCAAAACGGGGCGCCTGGCCCAAAATGCCCCACCTCGGCCACTATTGGCCGGCAAAATGATCAAGCGCAGAAAATTTTAAGGTAAATAGAATTATGTCAAGATGAGTTTGTGTGGTATAATTGAATATACGAAAATGGCCGCATTGTGGAGGTTACTAGCCAATGAAACCCTCGAATTGGAGTTTAGCCATCATTCTCGTCTTAATCAACTACCTCATCTTTGCAACCCTTTTTAACCGCCTGCTTGAGGGCGATTTTAATTCAAGCTATGCCACGCGTACACCCATTCCAACCTTTACGCCCGCCCCTGCCGAGCCGTTTATTATCGTTCCTACCTTGACCCCGGTTCCTGTTGAACCGACGCCGACCGCAACTCTTGTTTTAGAATCCGATATCCGCGCCTCAGGCAGCGACTTTCTAGAAGGAAGCAATCCCGGCGACGGCTCATCTGCCCGGGCCGACCAAACGAGCGAGCCGGAACTTGTCGCACCGGGGGCCGTCAATATTCGCTCGGGCCCCGGCCTCAACTACTCGGTCATCGGTACGCTCAACGCCAATACCTTAATGCCGATTGTGGGCCGGAATGGTGACGCCTCGTGGTGGCAAATAGAGATCACCGACGATCGGCTTGGCTGGGTTTCTAACAGTGTGGTCCAAGCCAATAACGCCGCCGATGTTCCAGTTGTTGAAGTCGATACAGGGCCCGATGGGCCGGCGCCCGTACCGGCTCAGCCCGCTGCCAGCAATCCCCCTCCTGCCCCGGAAAAACCGAAATATCAATTTACGCCGACCGGCTGGTATGACGATACAAACCAGGGCGTGACTCGTTTTTTGGGCGATATCAAAGACAGCGCCGGCAATCCGGTCAACGGTGTTTTTGTGCGGGCCAGTTGTGGCCACTATTCCACAATTTCTTTTCCTTCGGGCCCGACCGGCTGGGGTACTTTAAATGAAGGCGCTGATTGGCCCGCCGGGTTTTATGACGTCACGGTTGATACAAGACCCGTTCCCTGTGTTTGGATTTTGAGCGTCGTCGAGACCGACGATCGCAAAACCGTCAAAGCCGTTCTGTCAGAAGAGATCCCGGTCGAGGTTACCGCCGAAAAGTCGGTCATCGTGGCCGGTTGGCAAAAAAATTGGTAATCTCAGCTATTCACGCTGTTCCACTCTGAAAGGCCTACTCACAACCGTCAGCCGCCGGGTTGAAACATTACTGTTTAGGGTAAAATTCAGGCGGTAATTCCCAGGGGTTAGATTATCTAAGAAAAAGTCATACTGGGCTCGAACAATCTCGCCCGCCCGCCAGGCCCGGATGGGGTAAGTGGTACCCGCCGGTTGACGGGTGAACGATAGCGGTGTTACCTGGCCGCCGCCGGTCAGCACCTGGATAAATAGCCGATCATCCAGCCCGTGGACGGGACGTCGTGCCTGCCAGTAAACCACCAACTGCACCGGATCCCCGGGATACAGCGGCACGTCCGGCTTAGAACGCTGCCCCAATTTGTACAAGTCATACCCCACCAAAGTAACATCGCCCATCGGCATGTTTAACCATGTTTGAATCTGGAATGCGTCTAGTGGGAGCGGCCGGTCCGGTGCAATAATGTCGACCTCAGCTAACTCAATAAAATCTTTTGGCTGCCCCTCCTCGGTCTCGGCGTTTGCCTTGAGCGGCAGGCGCTGTCCCGTTTCGCCGTGGTACAAGCCTACGATTAGGCGATGTGTGCCAGGCGGCGTACCGGGCTCTACGAAAAGCCCATGGGCCTCAGTTATGACCTCGCCGGGCGACCACCCGGACGTAGGCCGCCGCGGGCGGGCATCTCGCTGCCCTACCAGGTGATTGGCCTCATCCAACAGCTGCACAAAGACCGCGTAATTTTCCGTTACAGGCCTATCGGTTTTCCAGACCAGGGTTACTTGTAAGATTTCGCCTGGCCTGATTTTGTTGGTCGAGAGAGCATAGCCGGTGAGTCGGATGTCGTCGCCCAGCTCGTAATCAACCGGGATCGTTTGAGACGCTGCCGCGGCCCGAGGCGTGGCATAACTGACCAAGCGCACGTTGCCGTACCATTGATCCATGGCCTTGACCAGATGGCCGTCGAGCCAGCCTTCGATGAGTCCTTGGGGGTCGGCCTGCCGGGCTGCCCAATATACGGCGTAAATAGTGCCCGCCCGGCCGGCAATGTCTTTGAGTTCGTTCAACGTGGCGGTTTTGTCCAGGGGCCGCCGGCGTGGCAGCGGATGGACCGGTGCTGAAAGGTTGGCTGTACGACGGTAGTAGTAATCGAACACATCCTGCTGCCCTTCGGCATTCAAAATGATCGCGTCGTCTGGTCCGCCAACCGCCTTGATAAAATTGACAATGGCCCGGTAATTGTCGCGAGCGTAGGCCGGGTCGGTGTAGTAATAATAAAGTGATAGGGCCGACGTACCGGTGACTAGTGTTAATAATACACCGCCGGCAAGGAAAGCTAACCAACTGGAGTATGACTTGCTGCCGGGTGCCTGAGGCCTAAAGCCTGAGCCGGGGGTGTCAAAAAGGGTCGTTAGCCACGTTACTGCCACCGCGACTAAGAGGGCCAAAGGCGGCGCGGCTACCAGCAGGAATTTGAGAAAGGCCGGACTAAAGATGAAAGTTGTCAGGGCGACCGGAAGCAAGATCCACAGCCACAAGAGTACCAGCGAAAATCTTACGGCCTGGTCCGTAAGAGGTGAAACCCGACCTGCACCTTGAGTTATCCGATTGCGCGAACCCCAACCGATCCAAAGCGTTACCAGCAGCACCAGCCCCAGAGCGACTAGCGGAGCAAGGCCCGTCTCAAAAGGCCAAGAGAGACCGAACAGGAGGGTGACGGCTATTCTTTCCACAACGATTACGAGCGAAATGCCTTGGTTTTCCGACGGCCAAGTCGTCACCTGACGCCAGGCGATGGGCAGCCAAGGCGCGTAGAGTAGGATGGCTACCAGCTGTAGGCTAAACCAGGTTGAAATTGGAGAGCCGAGTCTGGAAATTGGAATTTTCAGCTGCCGGAACCAATAGAGCGCGACCACATTGACCACAACCAAAACAAGTGGATAGGCATAATGGGTGTAAAGACCCGCCGTAACGGTCAGGACGTAAACAACGGCAGTCAAAATGGTCCCTGTTCGGTGTTGGACCGAATAGCTCTCGAACGCAAATAACGCTGCAAGGACGGTTATGCTGCCGAGCACAGCCAGCAGCATGTACATTCTAGCTTCCTGGGCGTAGTAAATTTGCAGGGGGGAAAAGGCAGCGATAAAGGCGGCAATGAGGCCGACTCGAGGCGAAAAGAGGCGCGTTCCCAAAATGCCGATGAAATAAACCAGGCTAATTCCCAGCACTACCGACAGCGAGCGCAGGGCTATCTCACTGTCGCCGAAAACGGTCATCCAGATTTTGAGCAGCCAGTAGTAAAATGGGGGATGAATATCAAAAGCAGTGCGTTGGGCAATTTCGACAAAGCCGCGCCGGGCCAGCGCCACGCTGCTGCCTTCATCCGCCCATAGAGACTGGCCGCCAAGCCGGTAAAAGCGTAGCCCAGCTGCCAAGATTAAGATCGATAGTGGCGTGAGCGATCGAACTAACTTAC
>JBFGLD010000028.1:0-14157 GCA_041576335.1 Anaerolineae bacterium
ACATTACCTCAGCTGAAGACGATCCTCTCCCTGACCAAAACGGCCGAGTCTGGCGGCAAGGTAGTTCCGGCCGCGGCCGTGTTATCTGAGGCGGTTTCACTAACTGCTCAAGAATTACGGGCGATCCAAACGAACGCCGAAAAGGTTGCCCCCGACTCGGTGGCCGTGATCCACTATACCTCCGACCGTTCCGGCGAACTCAGAGGGGCCGTCTTTGATCATGCCCGGCTGCTAGAAATCGTGCAGCATGTGGCCGCGTGGTTTGGTCTGGATGAAGATGACCTCGGCTTTTCCCTTTTAACCTGGAGTTACAGTTCCAGCTTAAGGACAACCCTGCATCATTTCCTGTCAGGGGTAACCACTGTTTTGGGCGAGGTTGGAACTGCGGCCGAAGATATGCAGCAAACCAGCCCAACCGTCACGCTCAATATGCCCTACTTTTTCGAACGGTTTTACGAGGGGGTAATGGAAGAGACTCTAGTAAATATGCCGGAAGCGAGCCAAGATGTTTTCCGCTGGGCCCTGGCCAAGGGGCGGGAGTTTATGGCTGCGGGGTCGTCGGCGACTGAGGAACTGCGCCAAGCCTATACCCGGGCTGATATGACCTTTTTTAGTCAAATTAGAGGTCAAATCGGCGGGCGTATGCATCGTTTTTATTCAACCGGCGCGCCGCTATCTCAAGAAATCGCCGAATTCTTTGAAGCAATAGGCCTGCCGGCGCTCAACGTTTACAACCTAACGGAAGCGGGCGGGTTTCCTACTATCAGTTCCCTGCACGATCGCCGGTCTGGATCGTGTGGGCGTACGGCGCCCGGCTTCGAAATTCGCATTGCCGACGATGGCGAGGTGCTGGTCCGCAGCAATATGATCATGCGGGAGTACTGGCAGCGCCCCGAAGACACCCGGCAGTTGGTTGACAGCGCCGGTTGGCTGCACACCGGTGACTTGGGCTACCTGGATGAAGATGGCTACCTGTACCTGACCGGGCGTAAGCAGCCGGTTGAAGTGCTGTCGACTGGTCGCAAAATAACGCCGGCAGTCATTGAAGAAGCCCTGATGCAGAGCCCGCTCATTTTCCAAGCGGTTGTCTTTGCTGAAGGCCGGCCCTACGTCTCGGCCTTTATCGTACCGGATTTGGAGGCCTTTGGCGCCCATTTTCAGGGGGATGAGGCTGATGGTGATGAGCCGACCGCTGATACGGAACCCTCAGCCTCGCTAAACTGGTTTTGGCCGCGCGAGAGCGATGATTTTGATCCGATGATAACCGCGGCCCACCCGCGGATCAAAGTGTTGCTTGACAAAGTAATCGGCGAAATAAATCGTTATCGTGACCGCTGGGAGCATATCAAGACCTTCAGCCTGCTCGACCAGGCCCATAGCCAGGTGGCTAACGAATTGGGCCAGTTGAAGACAACGGACCGCCAGGCAATTTTGCAGCGTTATGCGGGCCTTGTTGAGAGCATGTACCCTTCTGCGCCCCGCGTAGGGGATACCGCCGTTACCCGGGTCGAGGTCAGCCCGGAGCGAATGCGAGACTTACTAGAAAAAGAGAGTATTCTTGACGCCTGGATTGCCGATGCGGGCATCGAGTTTCTATTGAGGCTGGCCAATGAAAAACATATTGATGCGTCTTCGATGGTTCATGTTTGCGATGTGGCCGCGTCAATTGCCCAAATGGAAAATGAAGAGAGGCCGCTGTCAACCGCCATTATTGTCGGCGATCCGGCCCGAATTTCCCGAATTCTGCCGCCAAGCCAAATCCAACTGCTGCGCCACGACCATATTCGCCGCATGCGGAGCATTTTAGTAACCCTGGCCAAGATGGTTGACGGGGTGGTATTGGGTTATATCATCGACCGGCACGGTTACGTGCGCGGTGTACACAATATTAACGTGCCGCTTGACGACCAGTACACCAATTTTTTGTTGGGGCCCCAATTTCGCCGGCATGCGGCTATCTCGCAGGCTTGCGACGCCATGGTCTTTTACGTACCGGCCGGTGGGCGGCAGGTGCGGGTGTTTGCCGGCGGGCAGTTGGTCGGGCGGTATTCAAATGGGGATTGGTCACCCGACCGCATGTATCACGTCGATACGGTCATCACCCAACTGGTTGAGGAAAAAAATTTCCAGCTGAGATTATTGCAGCGGGTGCTGCGCTGTGCTTTCCAAATGTCGGAGCAAAACCTGGGCGCCATCTTTGTTTTGGGTGACGCAGATGCCGTGATGAGATCATCAGACGCGTCGGAAATTAGCCATTTTGCTCTGGTTTTTAGTAAGGATATTGAGCAAATGTCTGACCTGGAGTTGATTAATTTCGCTAAACAGGATGGCGCAACCGTGATCGATACTCAGGGCTACTTTAGAGGCTGTATGGTATTACTGCGCCCCGCCGCAGATACCCCGGCTGAAATTGGCCCCGGCAAAGGCGCGCGTCACAGCAGCGCAGCCAAAATGAGCGCCGAGGCGCACTGCCTGGCTATCACCGTGTCCCAGGACGGGCCGATCACCATCTACGACTCGGGGCAGCGCATTCTGTCGCTGTAAATCCACGACCGGCTAACCACTTTTGGTCAGCTAAAGGACGCTTATATTGCCGTTACTTGAATTACTCATGCCCTCCGTTCCTGGCCAGATCCCGGAGTCGGTCCCGTGAATAGGCTTCATCGAGCTCGGTCACCAGGGCCTCGGCCACGGATTCAGCCTCGCCCTCGCGCTCCTGCCAATCAGATTGCCGCCATTCGGCCAAATAGTCATCGCTGTTGATTAGCCCGGCGTACATCGCGGCCTGGTCGATCGCCTGCTCGAAACGAGTCGGCAGCGGACGCGAAACTCGGGTCGGCCCGGCTTTGACCTTAACTTGAGCCGGAATGTCTCGCCAGTAAATGATTTGATACGTGGTTGTCATGCTTTGGTCCCTCCTATGGAATTTAGTTACACGGAGTTACACAGAGTTATCACAGAGAAACACAGAGCAAAAAATGAAAAGCTTTGCGTATCTCCGTGTCTTCTCCGCGTTCTCTGTGTTCCTGTTTTTCATCCTTGTTGTCGTCCCGATAGCGACTGGACCATTCCTCTGATTATCTGAGAATCTTTGTAACCAAAAGTATACATTATTTGCAGGATTGTCCTATCTGTGCTCTGTCTTAAGTGATTGCTGCCTTATTTACTGCAATCCGGGCGTCAATAACGCCAGCAAACTGGACGCTTTGGACAGTTCAGCGCAATGCCAGACTGCCTCTTCGAGCGCACCGGCGCGTGGCTGCGGCAGCACGGTTGTTACCAAGCCGCGGAACTTCTTGCGCAAGTCGGCTTCGGTAGGCGGATTTGAAGTATTCCATGGTGAGCGGACCTGACCCGAGTCGAATATGTCACCGGCTGTAGTCTCAAGCACCACCTGGGCGATGCGGTCTGCCGGGAAACGGGCATTGAAAGCGAGATTCTCAACCAATTCGACCCGATCTGCCAGGTCCAAAACCAGGGGATCAGCTAATCCGGGACCGCTGATTTCCCGCGGCCCGAGTTGATGATAAACCAGGGCGGCGGCCACGGGAAAGGGCAAACTATACTGGGCCTCCTCCGTGTTTTGAGGACGGCGACAGGCTAGGCGCGTCGCTTCGTGGAAGGTTGAAACAGTGATCCGGCAGATGTGCTCGGCCTGGATGCGGTGACGCTGCTGCAGGTTCAAAGCACCGACAACTGCCGGTTGGGCCCAATAACAGACGGCATACGGTTTGAAGTATTGCTCTAAGATTAACCACTTGGTGCCCAGGTCACGCCAAGTCGCGGCTGCCTCAGGAGCTTCGAGAGTTAGAGCCGGGGCGCCGGTGAAGCCGCTGCGGGCCAGCAGCGCCGCGCTGACTCCGACCATGGCTCCCCAGCCAGAGCCATCCTTGAGCATCGTGGGGTGGTCAATACAGCGCATCATTTGTGAGCGCGGTCCGTGATACTCGGCTATGCCCAGCGTGTGGCGGGTTTGCTGCTCATCCAAACCCAACCGCCGGGCTGCCATGGTAGCACAGCCCAGGGCGTTCCACGCCCCGGAGGTGTGGTAATCGCAGGCCGTGGCGTGCAGGGCCAACCCGGCCCGCAAAGCCACCTCATAACCGATGACCAGCGTCGTCAGCAGCTCTTGGCCGGAAACTTCCGTTTGGTCAAGCCTCAGAATCGATAGGGCGGCGGGAATGACGGCTGCCCCGGCGTGGCCCTTGACTAACTGGTAACCATCGTGCATGTCCAGCGAGTCAACGGTCATGCCGTTAGCCAATGCCGCGCCCGGCGGAGACACCTCACGCCCATCCAGCCACAACTGCGCCCCGCTGCCGCCATAGGCGGTGGTCACATAATCGTTGATAATGCCTGACAGGTCGGTCTGCCGGCCGCCAATGGCCACGCCAACCGTGTCTAACAGGCAGCGTCGAGCCTGACTGCGAACTGCGTCGGGCAAATCAGTCCAAGAAGTTTGGTGGATAAATTCGTGGATATTCATCTCCATTTATCCCCACACGGCGTTGGCGGTGTCAACAATCACGCCCAATTTGTACTTCTCATCCTCAACGGTAATTTTATTGCCCACGATCGACGTCGAAAAACCGCACTGGGGGCTAAGCGCCAGGCGGTCCAACGGAATATATTGGCTGGCTGACTTAATGCGTGCGCTTAGCTCGGCTACCGTTTCCCGGCGCGCTGTTTTGGTCGTGACCAGTCCCAGGACGACAATCTTGTCATCCGGCACGGTCTGCAGTGGGTCAAACGATCCGGAGCGTTCATCATCATACTCCAGCATTAACCGCCGGGCCCGGATATTCTGAAAGATGGGCTTGGCAATTAAATCATAACCCCCTTCGACCAGCCAACGGCTGCTCTGATTTCCTCGTCACAGATGAAAGCTAAAGGTCACCTCCGGGAAACCGGCCATGACGGCGTTATCCAGTTCGATCCCGCGCCGGAGATATTGCTCCAGGGTCCAGCCTTGGGCTTCGTAAAACGCGCGCGTTTTAGGGTCGAGCAGGAGCGGATAGTGAGGGGCGTCAAGCTGAATGTAGGTAGCCCCCAGGCGAACCAACTCGGCGACTTCATCACGTAAGATGTCAACTACATCCGCCAAAAAACTATCCAGCGTAGGGTAGACGGCCGCGGAATGTTCCGCCGACCAAAAGTTGGCCCACAAGCTGGGGCTCGGCAGCGTAATTTTAGCCACCCGGCTGGTGCGACCCCGCAGATAGGTAAACTCTTCGGCTGACAGGTGACGCTTGCGGCGCAGTTTGCCGGTAGCCCCTAAGCGCCGGGGGCGCTTTTTGCTCCAACCGCCGAGTTGCTCATAGCCGTGCCACTCGCCCCACAAAAAAGCATCGATGTCCCACTCACCGAAGCCCTCAACTGCCTCAGGCAGCTGGCTCTGGAAGGAGAGCCGGCGCATCTCGCCATCGGTCACAACCTCCATGCCGGCTTCCTCTTGCAGAGACACGGCGTCATCAACCGCGCGGTCTTCAATTGCTTTGAACTGCACCTGGGTAATCCGCCCGGCGGCAACATCCTTTTGAGCTTGCAGTAACTCGGGCGGGCGCAGCATACTGCCGACAACGTCGGTCCGGGCTGTGATCATTTTTCCCCCTTATGATTTTAGAACTTTCTCAAAAAGCCATTATAATGACAAAAAAGGGCTAAGGTTCAAGGTAAGGGATGGCGCCTGTATGCAGCTTGTTTCCAAAACAACTTTTTTCTAAACGAACCAACTTGCTCGCAGTGTAATCCAACCTGCTTCATCTGGCAACATTTGTCGAAATAAAGGAGATTTCAGTAGGCTATTCATTTTCTTAGGAGAAAAACCTATGTCTGAAACAGCACAGCCGGCCGGACCCGCCGGCTCCCCCCGCGAGCGCGTCAAATCCGCCCTGAGTCACTTCGAACCGGACCGGCTGCCCGTAGACTTTTTGGCCACTCAGGAGGTCTGGTGTATGCTGGCCGAGCAGCTAAAACCGGACCCTGATCCTGTGGGGGCGTCTGACTTTTTTGACCCGCAGTGGGAAGCCCTTCTCCGCCACTTTGAGGTGGACTGCCGGCTTTTGTCGTACGACCAGTTTTGTAACCCGCCCGAGTCGATTCTGAAGCAAGGGGCCGTAGTGGATTGGTGGAGTGCCCTCAGTCGTTCGACACCTAACCGGATGTGGCGTCAGTGTACTCCCGCAGGCGAACTTTTCGATATTTGGGGACGCCGTATCCATATTGTCACTCATGCCACCGGAGCTTACGAAGAATCGGCCGGCTGGCCGCTGAGTGCAGCCACGTCCGTAGAAGAGCTCAAAAGTCATCCCTGGCCCGATCCTGACTGGTGGGATTTCAGCCCGCTGCCCCGGGTCATTGCCCAGTTGGACCGCGATAGGCAATATCATCTCCGCTTCCGGATCGGCTCAGTCTTTGAGAGTGCCTGGCAGCTCCGCGGGCTGCAAGAATTCTTAATGGACCTGGCCCTTGATCCCAGCTTGCCCCTATACATTATGGACCGCCTGACCGAAATTCATGTTGAGAACACCCGGCGCGTGCTCGAGTTGGCCGGCGACCGGCTGGATATGGTCTATTTTTACGATGATGTAGCCACCCAAAACTCGTTGATGATCTCTCCCGAGATGTGGCGCGATTATGTGCGTCCACGGCACGCTCAACTCATCGAGCTGGCCAAAGCTTTTGGCAAACCGGTCATGTATCACTGCGATGGGGCAATCTATCCACTGGTCGGCGACCTGATCGACCTGGGGATAGATCTGCTCAATCCTATCCAGCCCGACGCCAAGGGCATGGATCCGCAGCGTATGAAGGATGAGTTCGGCGACCGGCTCAGTTTCCACGGGGGTGTCGACATCATCAAGACCCTCCCGCGTGGTACAACGGCTGATGTTGCCGCAGAGGTGCGCGAGCGGAAACGGGTCTTAGGAAAAAATGGCGGCTATATTTTGGCCAGCTCGCATCATATTCAATCTGATACGCCGATGGCAAATGTGTTAGCCATGTACGATTTGTCGCTGCGTTAGCGGCCGTTGTGGGCGCTTTCTCAAACGCGCCGGTTGAGTACGTGTACTTTTGAAACGGGCTGCTGCTTCGCCTCTCGGGGAGATTGGTGCTATAATAGGGCCGCTTTTTTGTCTAAAGGAAGGAGAAGAAATGGAGCGAAACTCTATTATTATTTTGCTTGTCTCGCTTATGGCAGCATTGGGCCTGGTTGGGTGCAGCCAGGCAGACCCTCCCCGGCAGCTCGAAGAGGTGGCTGTAGTCGAACCGACCGCCACCGCCACAGCCTTGCCTACGGCCACCGTGCTACCACCGCCCACGGCTACGCCCAGCCCCACTCTAGGCCCGCCCACGGCTACGTCTACGCGGGTGGTAACCCGCGCGCCCACGCCGACCCCTCAAATTTATGTGGTCAACCAGGATGATACGTTGTTTGGGATCGCCCTGGAATTCGGCCTCACCACCGAGGCTCTGGCAGCAGCCAACGGCATGGATGAAGATGATTTTCTTCAACTTGGCCAGGAATTGGTGCTTCCAACGCAAGCAGAGTCAGCAGTTTCGCTCGTGACAGAGGCTAACTCCCCGGCAGTCGCTCAGGCGGAAGCCGAAGCGGTAGCCACCAAAGCCAATCCGACCGTCTCTGAGCCGGTCAGCGCCGCAT
Source organism: Anaerolineae bacterium (assembly GCA_041576335.1). Taxonomy (GTDB): domain Bacteria; phylum Chloroflexota; class Anaerolineae; order 4572-78; family J111; genus JANQQF01. The sequence goes on from JBFGLD010000028.1 coordinate 7,664, forward strand.
CTGACCCCGCCGGGTCCCAAGAGTTTGGGACAGGTTCCGCTGCCGCCGCTGCCCCGGCCGAGGCTGCGGCAAGCGAAGCAGCCGTGCCCGCACCGCCTCCAGCCCCACCGGCCCCGGCTTACAGCGGACCACCCCTGCCCGATGTCTCTCACCCGGCTAATATCAACCCGTTGACCGGTCTACCTGTGGCCGATCCGGCCAGATTGCAGCGTCGCCCGCTTATCGTGCGCATCGGCAATGACGTTGGCGCCCGGCAGTCGCAGGTCGGTCTCAACCGGGCCGATTTAGTCTACGAGGAAATTGCGGAATGGTGGGTGACTCGCTTTAGCGCGATTTACCTCGCAGAAACGCCGAACACGGTGGGGCCGGTTCGCTCAGCCCGGCTCATCAACGTTCAACTGGGGCCACAGTACCAGGCGGCGCTGGCCCACTCCGGCGGCTCGGACCCGGTACGCTGGGAAATTTCGCAGGCGCCTATCGCAAACCTCGATGAGTATTATAATCCGGCCCCTTACTTTTACCGCCCTAACCAAGGCTGGCAAACGCGACTGGCTATTGACGCCGAGGCGGCTCGCACCTATTTGACTTCCAAGGGGCTGGAAGCATCCGTGACCCAGCAGGGCTTTCTTTTCAGCGATACGCCCGAGGGGGGTGAGCCAGGTGAAAATATCTTTATCCCCTATCCCAGCGCCACCAGCTTCACCGAGTGGCACTACGACGCCGCCAGCGGCAAATATTTACGCTGGATCAATGGCGCGCCGCTGATTGATGCCGGCGATGGTCAGCAGGTTTCGACGGCGAACGTCATTATCTACTTTGCCGAACATCAGCAAACCGACATCGTCGAAGATGCCAATGGCGCCACCTCAATCCGGCCCATCATCAATGGCACCGGCCCGGCCTGGTTCTTCCGGGAGGGCACGCTGACCAAAGGTGCCTGGCAGACGGATGGCACCCGCACGCCCTACTTCACCAGGACCGACGGAAGCCCATACCCCCTTAAACCCGGCAGTACCTGGGTTGAAGTCGTGCCGACCTACTTCACCATCGGCTTGAATAGCGCCGACGAGGCCAGCGCCAGATAAAGCATGTACTACTCGAGCAAACTGATAGCGTCAACATCATCAGCAGCCAGGCCCCATACGGCTCCCTCAAAGTAGAGGCTGCTGGCGAAGAGACACTCCGTGGCATTGCCCAGGGTAACAGGCGTGCAGCCAAAGACATCCTCATCTTGTCCGGCAACTTGCGCCACGGAGAAGGTGTTTTTCGTCGACAAGTAAATTTCGCCGGTGCCTGCCACCGTCAGCGCATCAACATCCTCGCCGGAGGTGGTGTCCAGCCCCACATCGGAACCATCGAAATACAAGTCCCAGAAGCCGCTGGTGTCGCTGCCTAGCGAAGCAGGCGTAAAGGCCAACAGGTCTTCATCTTTGCTGGAGAGGCCGGGGACAGAGGCGCTGCTCACCGTTGAGATTAACAGCCGCCCGTCGGGGAGCAGATTGAGGGCATCGATATCTTCGCCGCTCGTGTCGAGACCGACATCAGAGCCGTCGAAGTACCAACTGAAGGTTCCGGCGGTGTTCGAGCCGAGCGAAGTGGCCTCAAATTGAATGATATCGGCGTCTGTGGCTGTACCCAAGCCGCTGATGGTTCCTTCTGCTTGGAAAGAGATCAGGATTGTATCCTGATCCACAAAGTGGAAGGCATCAATGTCAAAGCTGTCAACGCCCACATCGGAACCATCGAAGACCATCTCGAAGTTGATCCCATCAAAACGCAGGATGTCCTCATCTCTGACTCCGGTTACGCCATCAATGGTTGCTGAGCCACTGTTGGTAAGCGAGAAATAAAAAGGTGTCTCAGAAATCGAGGAATCGACAATGCTGACCGGGGCGGAGGCCGTATCCGACCCGGCGCTGTTGGTTGCCGTCAATGTGACGGTGAACGCGCCGGTGGTGGCATAGGTGTGGGTCGGATTAACCGAAGTAACCGGGGGCGACCCGTCGCCAAAGTCCCATTCGAAGGAGAGGTTGGCGCCGGTCGAGGTGTTTGTAAACGTGGTCGCTTCACCTAGCGAGTCCGGGCTGGAACTGCTGAACTGGGCTACCGGCGGGTACGTAGGCAACGCAGCTTGCCCGACGAAGCTAATCGCATCCACGTCGTCACCGCTCAGGCCCCAAATGGCTCCCTCGAACAAGCGGCTGCTAGCAAAAGTGCACTCCGTAGTATCGCCTAGGGTAACGGGCGTGCAGACAAAGACATCTTCATCTTCCCCGGAAACCGTGCTGACCGAGAAACTGCCTCTGGTCGTCAGGTAAATGTCGCCGTTGTTGGCCAGGCCGAGCCCGTCGACGTCTTCACTGGAGCTGGTGTCCAGCCCCACATCGGAGCCATCGAAATACATGGCCCAGGAGCCGCTGGTGTCGCTGCCTAGCGAAGCAGGCGTAAAGGCCAGCAGGTCTTCATCTTTGGCCGAGAGGCCAGGTAGGGAGGCACTGCCCACGGTTGAAATCAACAGCCGCCCATCCGCCAACAGGGCTATGGCATCAATATCTTCGGCGTTGGTATCGGCCTCGAGACCAACATCAGAGCCGTCGAAGTACCAACTGAAGGTCCCGGCCGTGTTAGGCCCGAGCGAGGTGGCCTCAAATTGAACGATGTCGGCATCGTCAACCGTACCCAGGCTGCCGATAACGTCATCGCGGTGGAAGGAAAGCAGAATAGTGTCCTCATCGACGATGTGGAAGGCATCGATGTCGAGGCTGCCGACTCCGACATCAGAACCGTCGAAGAGCATTGTAAAGGCGGTACCGTCAAAACTTAAGACGTCCTCATCCTTCACCCCGGTCAGGCTGCCGACGGTATTCGAGCCGCTATTGGTCAGAGACAGGTAAAACTGCGCTGCTGAAGGCGTTGGGGTGGGACTGGGTATTGCGGTTGGAGTTGGGGTGGCGGTTGGCGTGGGCGGGGTTGTGGTTGGGGTAGGGGTGGACGTCTCGGTCGGGATGGGTGTGGGAGTGGCCGTAGGAGTGGCCGTATTCATTAAGGCTTGAATGTCGGTCGCCGTCAAGGCTTCAGCATAAACGTACCACTCATCGAGTTGGCCATCGAGATGCTGCACGGCAGTGCCGTTCTGCAAATTGGCCGCCAACATAAACGGCGCAGTCGAGATGTTGATGCTGTTGAAGCCGACCGAGCGGCTGGCGTCGAGCAGCCCATCGACGTACAGCCTCAGCGTTTGGGCGTTGGCATCAAATACCGCTGCTACGTGATACCATTGGCCTGACCTTAAGGCGGTTTGCCCGGTCAGACCAAAGCTGTTAAGATCATAGGTGCCATCGGGTGAGACGACAAGGTGCAGCCGGCCATCACTGCCAAAGCCGAAGCGATAGGCGCGATTATTCACACCCCATTCATACTTGGCTGCCAGCATCGCAAAGTCGCTGGGAAGACTCTCGATATTGACCCAGCCGACCAGTGTCAAATTGCTGGTGACGTTGAGCCCGGTTTGGCTGCTGTCATCGATAGCCAGATACTGGCTATTGCCGGCCTCGAAGTCGGCGGCGCCGTTGCGTTGACCGGTAGCCGCACCTACGCCGTTAAACTGGGCCAGCTGGTTGCCCTGGGCTGAACTGTCTTGTCGCGGCCCACTGTTTTCATCCAGGGTCCAGTAGCCGCGCAGGGTCGGTGGTGAGGTGGGGGCGTCATCGATAACGATTGTGCCAATCGCCATATCAACGCCTAAACTGTTGGTTGCCGTCAGCCTTACGGTGAAGGTGCCGGCGGTGGCATAGGTATGGCTTGGATGAGGCATCGTAGTGCTAGGTGAGTCATCCCCAAAATTCCATTCAAAACTCAAATTGCCACCGCTCGAGGTATTGGTAAAGTTTGTCGACTCACCCAGGAAATCAGGGCTGGAACTGTTGAAGGTTGCCAGCGGCGTTGTTGCCGGTACCTCATAGACTGTCAGGGCATCAATGCTATTGTTGGTCAATCCCCATTGACTTCCGTCAAAAAAGAGGGATGGCGCAAAATTACAGGCGGTGTTATCGCCTAACGAGGTGGGCTCGCATACGAACACATCCTCATTGGCGCCATAAATGCTGGTCGTTGTGAAAAAGCCTCTCGTGCTCAAATAAATCGATCCGCTGTCAGCCACGCTGGCTCCAACGATATCCTCATTGCTGTGAGCTAATTCGACATCAGACCCGTCGAAATATCTCTCCCAAGTGCCGTTCGTGCTCGTGCCGAACGAAATCGGAGAAAACGCGAATAAATCTTCATCCCCCCCGGAGGCATTGGGGACTGAAACGCCGCCCGAAGTAGAAATTAGCAGCCGGCCGTCGATTAAGAGGGCCAGCGCATCGACATCCTCACTATCCGTGTTCAGGCCCACATCAGAACCGTCGAAGAACAAGCTAAATGTGCCGGCCGTATTGGTGCCCAACGAAGTTCCCTCAAATTGGACAATATCGGAGTCATCGACGGTACCGATGCTGCCGATATTCAAAGCCCTGTCGAAGGACAAGAGTAGGGTGTCGGCATCAACGATATGGAGTCCGTCCACATTCTCTCCGATGCCAACATCCGAACCGTCAAAAAACATCTCGAAGGTTACGCCGTCAAAGCTGAGAATGTCTTCATTAGAGACACCGCCTACTCCGGGCACAGTGTAGGTGCCATCGTTGTCGAGCGAGAGATAAAGTGGCTTTTCTAGGGTGGACGGGGCCTGGATAAGCACCTGAGCCAGAGCAGTGCTGGAGCCAGAGATGTTGGTGGCGGTTAATGTAACCGTAAACGTACCTGCGCTGGCATAGGTATGAACTGGGTTGACTGTTGGGTCGATGGCTGAGCCATCCCCAAAATCCCACCCAAATGTCAGGTTACTGCCAATCGAACTATTGTTAAAACTCGTCGGCTGACTCAGAGTATCCGGGCCGGAGTGGGTGAAAGCGGCTACCGGAGCCGGTGGATTTGCGACGGTAATCAGCGTCGATGTCGTATCAGTGCCGGCGTTGTTTGTAGCGGTGAGGATAACCGTAAAGGTACCCGTCGTCGTGTAGGTATGCGTGGGATTTACGGTCGTGCGGAGGGGCGAGTCGTCGCCAAAATTCCACTCGTAGGTCAAATTCCCGCCGCTCGATGTATTAACAAACGTGATAACCTCTCCCAGGATAACTGAATTTGAGTTGCTAAAACTTGCAGTAGGAAATACCGGACTCTCGATGATAACCGGGGCCGAGGCCACGTCAGAACCGAGGTTGTTGGTGGCCGTAAGCAGGACAGTAAACGTGCCGGTGGTGGCATAGGTATGAGTGGGGTTAACATCAGTATTGGGGGGCGAGCCGTCACCGAAGTTCCATTCAAACACCAGGCTACTACCAATCGAACTGTTGTTAAAGGTTGTTTGTTGCCCCAGCAAATCAGGACTCGAGCTAATGAAGGCTGCCTCCGGGGCCGTCTCTCGAACAACAACCGTTGTTGTCGCGTTTTCCGTGCTGGCCACGTTTGTAGCGGATACGATGGCAGTGAAGGTGCCAGTAGTGCCGTAAGTATGGCTCATAACCGAAAGACTGGTGTCGGTAGACGCGCCGTCGCCAAAGTTCCAGCGATAGTTTACATTATCCCCACCGGTGATGGACGCAGACAGCGTGGTGCTTGCCCCTAAGGTCGTTGGACCATTGTTGGTAACGGTGAGACCGGAGATAGGTTCCACTAAGCACCCTAAATGGGCCATGCTACCGACGGCGGCCTGGACATAATTGCTCAAGTAAGATAGGTCTACCAACGCTAAGCGGTCACCGGTTGTATGGTTGAGCGGTAACAGAGAGGAGTCGGGAGCTTGATACCCCTGAATGGCTGGGTAGCCATAGTCCCAAAACGAACTGTGGTCGCTGCTTGAGTTGCCCTCTTGAATGACAGTCGGGATCAGGTTCAGGTTATAGGTTGATACAACATCAGCAAAGAGATTAGCAATCGCGAGATCACCGGCCTCATTTGGCCGGGTATTAAGCCTGATGATAGGCTGCTCGTCTCTATGGCCGATCATGTCCAGGTTGAGAACCGCCTCGATATTGTCACCCCGATCAAAAACGTCTTGGGCATAAGCCGCGCTGCCGCGCAAGCCCTGCTCTTCACCGGTAAAAAGAATGTAACGCAAGGTGCATCCTAAATTGTATTGGCTCAAAATGTCGGCGGTCGTAAATACGGCAGCTACGCCCGTCGCATTGTCGTTAGCCCCTGGTGCATAGTTTTCCGGATCTTCGGAGGTGCTATCCAGATGAGCCACAATTAGGAAAATTCGGTTGGGTTCTATGAGGCCGGTTTGTTCGGCAACGACGTTTCGGCGGATCAGACTGCTGCTGTAATTATAATAATGGTACTCGACCGGTACATCAAGGTTCTGAAAATGTTCAAAGGCGAATTGCGTGGCCATGTCGATAGCCTCGGCGTTTCTGGTATAACGGGTTCGGATCGTGTAGGGGTTGCCTCCA
>JBFGLD010000029.1:0-13913 GCA_041576335.1 Anaerolineae bacterium
GATAAACATAGGAACCTCGGCCCCAACAACGGCCCCCATGGTTGCTGCTGCCCCGACAACGCCCCCACGCACGCCGTGGATAAGATGGCCCCCTGTAAAGCCAATGAGCAGAGGTAACAAGGCAGTAATCATGGGCCCGACAAGCGCTGCCAACCTCTCATTGGGAAACCAGCCGGTTGGAATGAACATGGCGGTAATCAGCCCCCAGGCAATAAAAGCGCCCAGGTTTGGAATAATCATCGCGGCTAAAAAGCCGCCAAATCGTTGTATTTTTGCCTGCATAATAATAAATCTCCTCTATTTATGTGCTACGGGTTTCAGATAATGAACTGGACGACTGCCCTTTACGGTTCGGTATAACGTATCTGCTATTCAATACCGATGATAAAGTCGGCTTAAGGACAATTTTCTACCTCTAACATTTTTCTTAAAAAACTTTATTGTTTCTGGTAATCATTACATAAGCTACGCCCTTTCCTCACTCGCTGCGGGTTTATATCCAGTAAAGTTTTATTTATCTCTTTACCGCCCTTCAGTGTAATAACCTGACCGTTTAAGTTAGCCAGTGGGTAATAGTTTCGACATCTTCGGGCAGCAACAAAGGATGTACCTGAATAACGGGTAAGCCAGGTTTGGGTGGTTGCAGCAAGGGAACTGTACTAATAAGCAAGTGGGCTCCGGCCACACGTTCCGAAGTCAATTCGCGCAATGACAGAACACCTAATATTTCCAATCTGGGAAACCTTGCCTTAAGCCGGGCAGCCAGTAACTGAGACGTGGCCATGCCACTTGGACAGATAATAAGCACCCGTTTGGTTTGGTGCGGTCTTTCTCTTACAAAAGCAGCTCTGAGTAACAGGGTTAGTGTGTCTATCTCGCCTACCGGTAAGTTTACCCCGGTGCGTTTGGTAACCAATAGGGCCAGCTCTTGGGCAATGTTGTACTCAAGCTTATACTGGCGCGATAGCGCGCCATCAGACCAGGAGCGGGGTGCCCACAAATTAAATCGTTGACGCATGACTGCCGGTATGATGTGGGCAATCAGTCCATTCCGCAGGGCGGTATCCTGACGAAGCCCTGGCGTCGAAAACGCCGTAGCTACTTCAGCCATGAGCACAGTAATCAAATCTTTCAGAACGGGGTCAATATCAAGGTCACCTGGCCAGGCATTGTCGCGTAAACCGGCTAATAGATGCATGCTAATGGCGGCAATTTCAGTCGTTAGCGTATCACGTTGATGGTCGGGCCACATATTTTCTGATACATCACCGGCCACCTGCCATACTTTTAGGTTTTCAAGCCAGCGCAGCGTTTCGGCATCACAGTCAACAGATCGTCCTGTTTGAACACGATACCTTTGAATTGAAAAAGCCAGGGTCAACAGGAGCGCTGCGTCGTCCGTAAACCGACCACCCTGTTGGGCTTCGGCATAGGTCACCCATTCCAAAGCGGTTTGGGTGTCCAATTCATTTAACAGTTTGCTGAATTCTTCAATAATGGGCAATTGGGTCGTATCACTCGATAAGGAGAAAATGAGACCATTATGATACGTCATGGTTGTCAGCGGGTCTTCAAAAGGTGTATCTCCCCATAATAAAGCGGTTAGAGCCTTCCGCCGGGCCATTTCTGAACCTTCAAGAAATAGTCCGTAATTTGGCCGGCGGATCATTTCCAGTCCAAAAGCTTTTACCCATTCTTCGATGGGGTCTAAATCTTTAAGAATTGTTGGGCGTGATACAGAGGCATTATGTTGTAATCTGTTAAGAATGAAGGGTTCACTGGCCGTTAATAGCTTGAAGGCAAAGAGTTGTTGCCGTTGTCCGGGAGTCAATATAAGGTGAAAATCTGACTGTGAGTCTAATTCACGGAGTAGATTGAGGCGTTGGGGAGGTGAACACTCAATGATAATACCCACCCCGGGTGTTGCTTTTAACACGGCATCACGTTGCGCCAACCAAACCTTGATTGGCTTGAGCCTATAGTTCACTTGACGCGAAGTTAGCCCTATTGAGCCAGCAATGTCTGAAATCACTATAGGTGTATCAGCATTTAGTAATTGATTAAGTAAATCTCGTTGTTGGATCGTCAACGATACCATAATTAAAGTTAGCCATTTTGCTTTAAAGTTGTTATTGTGCCACTCTGTTGGATCAATTCCTATAAGTAATTAACATAGCTTCAATCCCGGCCGCTACGACAAAAGCTGACTATTTATTACCAGGATGCCTACGATCCAAATTTTGTATCTAACTCGGTAAAAAAGGCGTCAATTACAACGCGAGCTGGTTCTCCAAGCACCCCAAACGCCAGCTTTTGACCTACAGGATCAACGGGGTACGATATAGCCGATACCATACACTGCTCCGGCGATTGTGCATCTATTTTGACTTGAAGCTGGATCCTGTTATTGATGTATTCGTTTTTGATTTTTTTGTTGAAGTTGGCGTCTAATCGTCCTTTGGCAGGATTGCTTTTTTGGGATTCTTTCCCCCCCAGATTGGTGATTATCTCTGAAAGAGATTGGCTGATGAATTCAGCGGAATGATTATAAGTTTTTCTATGTTTCGCATCGTAAGCCACGATATGCCTCCTTTGCTTTAATATTTGCATTGTATCACCTTTTGTTCAATACGGAGTCATCGATTAACCTCTCTTCTAACCTGGCAGATATGACAATTGTTGACTATTCTTAGAATCAGATGTGAATTAGAAGGAATAGAAAATTAAAGCAGGCACATACCAGCAGGTGATGGCCTGAAACAGTTAAACAAAATCAACTGTCTCAACTTACCTGATTCGCCCAAATTAAACTCTATCTTCATTGGTCAGATTTATACCACAGGCTGCCAGAAACCCCGCCTGTAGGCCCTCATCGTCAATCTTATCGGCGAGGGCAATCCAGCGGCAGTCAAAAATAAAGCCGTATTCGGCCCTGCGCCATCAAGCAGATATTCGAACTCAAGATAATCAGCCAGAGCCAGACGAGCATCTTTAGAGACTAAAACTGTTCGTTCCGTCTTGCCTTTCCCCCGAACTCGATTGATCCGAACTTTGCGTACCTGCCGTATCGAAGGTTTCCATGATTTTTGGTGGTATCCAGGGTAGCGCGCCGCAAACGCAATTGCAGTTGTTTTTGGCTGCGCCGTTCAACCTCGTCTTGCAGGAGCCGTTCCAGGAAGTCAATGCAAGACCATTTACCCTCAACGGCTTGCCGATGGCGGGCCTCCAATGTTTCCAGAATACCCGATAAACGCAAGTGCTTGAGTTGGGCATGAGTTGGTGTTTCAGTTCCATCGGGCCGCTCCCAACTCAGGACCGAACAGTTCATCAGGCGAGCGGACAAAGGCGGTAGCCGGGGGTGAACTCGGCAAGTTGGACAGAGGCTCATACCTTTCAAACAGCATACCACTAAATCAAAAACCGACTCTAGAAAGCGAGCCGTCCTTTTGGTTGCAATGTTGTTTGGTTCAAGTCAATGTAAAATCAAATGCGAATGTTATATTATCGGCGTGTTTTTTATCGTGGGTAAACCGAGGAGCAGGTTGCTTCTCGATACCTGTAGTATCATCGATTATATAAACCAGGGATATAATGCCACGGTTAACAATCATCATAGGTGCCTATCCTAACCGGATTATATCACCATACGTGGGGTGCTTTTGCCGGCCGTACCGGCCCGATCCTATTCCAGCTTAAAGTTCTCAAGGTGCACGATATTTAACTCTGTTTTGCCCACATCACTTTGATCATTTTCCAACCGAATAAAAACGGTGATGGCGTTGGCTTCAGCCTTAACACTAAATTTGGGGGAGCGCCATTCATTGTCTTTTCCGTCCCTGTCACCCCAAACCACCGTAGGACTGTTCCAATCACGCCCGCCGGTCGGATCAATACCGATCGTTTTGAAAATTACGTTGTCTTTTCGCTCACCGCCAGTGCCTTTATAAAATGAAACGATCATGCCGCTGAAGGTATATGTTTTTCCCGGTTGGGCCGCCACCGTTTGCCTGAAGACCAGATCAAACCGGAAACGAGAGGTGACAACCTGGGAATATCGTCCGTGCTGGTGGTAATCCAGCCCGCTGCCCCCAAAATATTTTTGAGTGAATTTTCCAAATACCCCGCTGTTCATCATATGTACCCGGCCCTTTCCTTCGGATATAAAATCCAGGGCCCAATGTGCGCCATACTCTTCCGGAAATTGCGGCTCTTTCCAAAATTTGGCCTCACCATCACGAACATAGGGTTGGTAATCGTCGAAACTGCCGTTAAGCAAGGTAGAATTAACCGGTCCACCCGGCTGAGGCGCAGGTGGGGGCGTTGGGCCTGGCGAGGGAGGGGGTGACGGTGATGGCGTAGGCGCGGGCGTCACGCCTACAAAACTTGCCCAGGGCCCAAAGATATCCGTGATCTTGGCAGCCACGTTCAGATCACCCCTGACCTGCACTTGTCCCTGTTGGTAAGCCTTGACTGCGTTGAATTGGCCTTGAGACAGCTTGATAAAGTCGGGACCGTTCATGCCGATTATCACCGTCGGAGTCGCTGCAGGTCCTTTAGCAGCGGTGCAGACGCCGTTACTGACCGTCACCGACCAGGCGCCCTCGCCGGCGAGATCGAACTGGTACACCATATTGAGTCCTTTAGCTTTATCGGCCCTAAAGCCCGACGGCATCGCCCGTACATAATCGGCCAGCACAGGCTGTGGCGGCGTAGGAGCCGGGGCTGGTGGTGACGGGGCGGGAGTTGGCGGTGACGGAGCAGGCGGTGGCTGGGGCGCCGGGGGAGGTGACGGCGCGGGCGCTGGCTGCGGCTGGGGCGCTGCCCCGGCCAGCGGCGGGATTACCAAAACCTGACCGACCCAAATCCGGCCCGGATCGGTGATATTGTTGGCTTGCTGGATCAGCGGATACTTGTAGGGGTCTCCGTAAACTTGACGCGCGATTTTGGATAGGGTATCACCTCGCTTAACGGTGTAGGTGGTTACGCTGCCGCCGCTTTCGCTCCGGGCGTAAGTGGTAAGCAGTTCGGTCAGGGTTTGGTCCAAAGTTTTGCCTTCGTTTTGAGCCCGGCGGCGGGCAGCCTCAAACGTTTCATCGTCCAAATCAACGGCAAAGTTGGGAAGTTGCATTGTTTTCTCCTGTGAAAATAAGTTACACGGCGTTACACAGAGCCATCACAGAGATTCACAGAGTCAAAAATTAGAAAACTCCGTGTATCTCTGTGTCTTCTCCGCGTTCTCTGTGTTCCTGGTTTTCATTACCTGTGCCCTGTGGGTAGCTGTGCCCTGTGGGTATAGTAGTCGTCCCGCAGGGAGTGTTTGGCTCATATGAAATTAACCCCCTTTCCCCTGCGAGGGCAGGTGGGGCCCGACGCCTTACAACGTATCGGAAAAGAGCATACCACCCAGGCCGATAATGACTCCCAGGTGTAAAAGCCACTGGCCGGTCGTGACAAAAGCCAACCCGGGCACGAACTGGGCAATGAATGAGATTATCACAAGAATGAGTCCGACGATTACCGGCAAACCTTTTATCAAGGCCAATTTATCAAGCATGGCAAACTCCTCTACCCCACTTTCCGGGCTCTGTTGGGTGAGAAATGGCTACGACTGGGAAGGTTTCAACTGATAGGGTTGAAGTACGTGTACCAGGTGATGCGGCACATGTACTTCCAAACAGGACCCGTCTGGCTGGTGTATTTCCCGGTCAACGGTGGCCTGTTGGTAAAGCAGCGAGATCAAATCACCCCGGCTATACGGGATCAGCAGTGACATGGCCTGTCGATTCTGTTGCAGAACTCCCTCTATCCGGGCCAACAAGGCCTCGAGACCTTGTCCGGTCACAGCGCTAATTGCCAAGCTGTTAGGGTATTGCGCTAACCGTTCTATGGCCAGAGCCGGCTCGGCGAGCAGATCAATTTTATTGAGCGCCATCAAAATGGGGGCTTGAGTAGCTTTGATCTCAGTAAGGGTTTCAGACACAATCGCAGCCTGCTGCGCCGCATTAGGATGGGTGACATCGACAACGTGTAAAATTAAATCGGCCTCTGTTATCCCTTCGAGCGTGGCTCGAAAGGCCGCGATAAGACCCGTCGGCAGCTTTTGAATAAAACCGACCGTGTCGCTCAAGAGAATCTCACCACCGCTCGGTAGAGTCACCCGACGGGTCGTCGGATCGAGGGTCGCAAATAGTTGGTTGGCGGCCAACACATTGGCGTTGGTTAATTTGTTTAAGAGCGTGCTTTTACCGGCATTCGTATATCCGACCAGGGCCACTACCGGGATACCGGCTTGCTGGCGCTGCTTGCGGTGGCGTCTGCGATGCTGGCGAACCTTTTCCAATTCTTGCTTCAGGTGGGCAATACGCTGGTTTATTTCACGTCGGTCAACCTCAAGCTGGGTTTCGCCGGGTCCGCGAACCCCAACCCCGCCACTTGCACCGCCGACTCGGCCACCCGCCTGGCGGGCCAGGTGGGTCCACATCCGAGTAAGGCGCGGCAGCCGGTATTCATATTGAGCAAGTTCAACCTGGAGCTGTCCTTCGCGCGTACGCGCGTGCCGGGCAAAAATATCAAGGATAAGCGCGGTCCGATCGATAACCTTTACTTTGAGGCGTTTTTCAAGTTCACGCTGTTGGCGAGGGCTTAATTCTTCGTCAAATATAAAAACATCTATGGCCAACTCATCACGATAACTCTGCAGCTCCTCAACCTTGCCGCTGCCGATGAGGGTATTTGGATGTCTTGCTCCAAGTCGCTGGTACGTGCCGGCTTCAACCTGCAACCCCGCAGTATCGGCTAAAGCGGCCAGCTCGGCCAGCGAATCTTCGATGCTTAAATAAGTTGAACCGTTTAGTTTGGGCTGCTTCAATTCTACCCCGACCAAAAAGGCTCGTTCAGTCGGGGATTTAGTTGAGATAAGATGATTATTTCTGTTTGTCATGAGTTCGTCTGTCATCATTCGTCGCCAGAGATGATAAGCGATTCAAACGATCAGTTGTAGGCATTACTCACTGTCTCCGCAAAGAAACGTCTCCAGCCAAAATTGTCAAAATCGATCCATCAGCTTCCTGCAGTAGCAGCGCACCATTTTCATCAACATCGGCCATAATTCCCTGGCGGGTGCTGCCATCCACACTAATTATCGTAACCGGTTGGCCCAGGCCGACCAATCGACCGCGCCATTCGTGGTGAGGTAGCTTTCCTCGCCGTAACACCTCATAGCGGCGTTCTACGTTCACCAAGAACCGTTGCAGGATAGGTAACCGTAATTCACTGGTGTCCTGCCCTAGTATCATCGACAAGCTGGTAGCCGTTTGCGATAAAGGTGGCGCCCCATTTCCGGCCTGATAAGATTCATGCTTGCTAAAATCTATATTCACGTTGAGACCCAGCCCGACGACGATCCAGGCCAAACGGTCACCTTCGATTTCAACTTCGGTTAAGATTCCGGCCAGTTTTTTACCATCCTGCCAAACCAAATCGTTTGGCCATTTCAGCTCCGGAGTCACGTTGGCGTGGGCTTCAATGGCATCGGCCAGGGCGAGCGAACAGAGCATCGTCAACCGTTGGGCCTGACCAGCAGCCAAAATATCACCCGGCCTGAACAGCAAAGACATAAGCAGGCTCGACTGAGCCGGCGCGTGCCACTTTTTTTCCAATCGTCCCCGCCCGACTAACTGCTCATCAGTAATATAAAGCAGCCCTTCCGGAGCACCCCAGCGGGCCAACCTTTTCAGTTCAGTGTTGGTGGAGCCGGTCTGCTCGGTGTAAACAACATTTTGCCCAAACGTATATGTGGGCAGCCGGTAACGAATTAAATCGCCGGAGAGTTGCGCCATAACATAATTCCCTCTCTCATCATATTATACTACTCCCTCCCTGATAATTTGCAAATTTTTTATGGATTGTTAAGGGTGTCACATGGGATTTTGAAGCCCGTGCTATTTTATTGAGACTGTTTTGTACTATTCGGCCTCCATTTGGTAAAATAAGCATACACTAAGGAAGGAGGGCGTGAAGTTTTGGAAAGATTGTATACGCCTTGGCGCATGCAGTACGTGACCTCAACGAATAAAAAGGCGGATGGCTGTGTTTTTTGCGCCAAGTTAAGCGACGGCGTTGAACTTGATCGCCAAAACTACGTGATTTTTCGCGGAAGATTGACGATTACGATGCTGAACATTTATCCCTATACAACTGGGCATCTCATGGTTCTGCCCTGTAAGCACGTCGCAGCCCTTGCGGATGTACCGCAGAGCGCCCAAGTTGAGATGATGTTATTGGCCTCGTATTTTACCGACCTACTTGCCAAAGCCATGGCACCCGATGGTTTCAACGTTGGAATCAATATTGGCCGAGCTGCCGGCGCGGGTATAGACAGCCATTTACACATGCATATCGTACCACGCTGGAGCGGTGACAATAATTTTATGGCAGTCGTCGGCGAAACACGGGTTTTACCTGAAGAATTAGAGGATACCTACGATCGGATTGTGGCCGCCCTTGAACGAGACCCTCCAAACTTGCCTTGATCGTAAGGGGACTTCTAGCTCAAGGGCCGGTCGAGCAAGCGTATCCCGCCCGGTCTGAACGTGCCGCAGGTATGCTGCCGGGTTTCCATAATTTCTGCAGCATTTCTCAGCGACACGGGTCAGACCTGTCAGAATTAATCAAGGATCGCACAACTCGGTTCCGGATCTTACCGGAACGGGCCTACCGCATCACATGCCCCTAAGTCTCCATGAATGTTAAAGTTTGATTGGTAGCCCACAGATATCTGTAATATAATAACTTGTAAGTTTAGTTACTAAATTTTTCGACGGACGCTGCGGTCAAAACCTCTTAGTCGATTGATTTGTTGGGTCTGGTCAGGGTCCAATGACAAAAACCTTAAACTTAGATCACGGGCCTTAGAAATCAATTTACTGCCGTTGTCTAATCACTACCGGAACACACCTAAAACGGAGACTCACTTATGGCAGTGCAGAGCAAAAATGCGGAAGTAAGCCCGTTTTCCTTGGACTGGCTTGTTTCAAATATTAGATGGGTCTGGCTATTACTTACTGCTCTCTTTGTGGTTTCAGAAAATCTACTCAGTGTGGCCACCTCTCCGGATTTTTTTACGCTCCTGTGGATTATTGGCGCTGGTGTAGTCGCGAACAGCATTTATGCCGGCTTATTGTGGGCTAAATTCTATCCGGACTGGCTAGCCGTGATTGCCGCCATACTGGATGTGGTCTACGCCGTGGCCCTATCTATTATTTTGAACCGACACGCCCAACTCCTGCTACCTTTGATGGCATTCCCCGTTATTATGGCCAGTGTGCGCTGGAACGCAGAAGCGGGCCTGATAACGGCTTTGCCCATAATTTTGAGTTACGCTCCGCCCGTAGCCCCCATCTTGTTAAATGATGAGATCAATCGACAGGAATTAATTGATGCTTTGCTAACACTGGGTACGACTGCCCTAACCTTGTTTATTGCCGGAGCACTGCCCGGTATTTTTATTCAACGACGGGTTGAGCTCGTCTCGCAGTCCAATAGAGCGGAATTGGACCGCCTGCGCCTGGATAATGAACGCGGCAAGCTGGTTTCGGAGATGGCCCTGACGATGAGTTCCACGCTCAATTATCGGAAGGTGCTGCAAACGATGGTTGATTTGGCTTTCTCGGCTATGGTTGAAGCCGATATTGAAGATGAAACCACGATCGGGATGGTGCTGCTGTTTGAAGACGCGGATGACGGCGACGGCAGCAGGTTAACCGTCGCTGCCGGGCGGAACATCGCCCGTGCCGACGAGCGACGCAAGGTAAATGGTAGTTCCGGACTCATCGGGCGGACATTGAGCACGGCGGAAGCCACCACAACGCACCGCTTGCCCCGAGACAGAGGGTTGACCTCATTTGCCTCTACCCAAAACTGTCGCTCAGCCATATGTGCCCCCCTTCGGGCCGGATTTCATACCTATGGGGTGGTCCTATTTTGCACCACCGAGCCAAATTTTTATCACGAAGACCACAAAAAACTGTTAACCACATTTTGTAGTCAAGCTATTATTGCCCTGCAAAATGCTCAGCTTTTCGAAGATCTGCGTCGTGAACAACAGCGTATTCTTGAAAAAGATGCCGAAGCACGTCGCAAGTTGGCCCGCGACCTGCACGATGGACCGACCCAATCGATCGCCGCGATTGCTATGCGCCTCAACTTTATCAAAATGGTGGTTAAGAATAACGACCTCAAAAAGGCGTATGATGAAATTGTAAAAGTTGAAGAGATTGCCCAGCAGACGACCCAAGAAATCCGGACGATGCTCTTTGCCATGCGGCCTGTTATTCTGGAAACACAAGGCTTACCTGCCGCGCTAAATCAATACGCTGAAAAACTACGGGGCACGGAGTCATTCGACATCACCGTAAAAAATCAGGGCTATGAGGGGCAGTTGGATACCAATGCGGAAGGCGTTATTTTTGCCGTCGTTGAAGAAGCCATCAGCAACGCCAGGAAACATTCGCAGGCCACGGCGATTCGAGTCGTACTCCTGGTCCAGCATGGGAATTTGTTTGTCGAAGTAAAAGATAATGGAGTCGGTTTTGATGTTGAAGCCACCAAGTCAAATTACGATCAACGCAGCAGTCTCGGCCTGATCAACATCGATGAGCGTGCCCAGGAGATTGGTGGTCAGGCCACGATCGAATCCGAACCCGGTAAAGGAACCCGTGTTCGGCTTAAAGTCCCCGTTGGACGCGTGGAGGTGGCCTAAGTCGGGATGACTGGACAATGGCTAGCAGGCGGAGCTTTACTTCTCTCATTTATTCTGGCCTTGGGCTGGGCCGGGTTTGACTCAAGAAAGGCTCAAGCAGGCTTCTGGCGGGAGGCCGAGCGGCGGGGAGGCCGGCTCGCTCCCTTTTTTTATTATGTTGGGCTTCCCTACTTGGCCATCATCTTCGGCATTTTGCCAACTAGAATGTTGGGGTTAAAGGGGTTAGAGCATTTTGCTCTCATTCAGCTGACCGGCGGAATTTCCACGGCCACAGTTGCGGAACTACAGAGCGCGGCGAGTCTTATGCTCTTTGAATGGCTGCTTGACATCGGCCCCACACTTTTGCCGAGTCTCCTGGCGCTAATCACCTTGGGTGGCATAACCTACGGACTCGCCCGCACCGGAATTAGCCAGACCACGCCGCAGCTGTCCCTCAGCAGGATTATCTATTACGGTTTGCATTGGGCCTTTTACCGGGCCATATTTTGGCGAATGACCGATGATCTCTATTTGGGTATAGTGTTGGGGACCCAAATGGTCATCCTCGAATTAATCCTAATGGCCTATTTACAGAAAACGTGGCCGGATCAACAGCCGCAGATCTTGATGACCTTCATAATTTTGATTTTAACGTCGAGCATCTTCTTCTATAGCCCTAATTTGTGGTTGCTCTGGGTCATTCATTGGCTGATGGTCGTCTTGGTCACGGGTATCAACCTGGCTTATGCTTCGACCGAAATACCGGTTGAGCAGCAGTGACCGGCAGCTTTCGACCCGAGCGTTCGCTCGAAGCAACTATCCGAACCACCCGTCAGGATGGAGCAGCTTTAGAGCGGCTACCAATCTTCCAGGGTATCTTCCTTCAAAGTCACAAATAAATATCCCGTCGGGGATTGATCCGCGTAGAGGTCCTTGACTTCTTCCGCCGCCTCAAAGCGGTCGCCCGTGGTTAGGATAAAGGTAATTCGCCGCCAACTATCGGTCACGATGGGTGGGATTTTGTGGCGGAGATCGCCGAGCTCTAACTTGTAATACCAGTCACCGGCCCGTTTGTGGTCGGGTTCCGCGGGGATCAGGTCACGGCGGGTGAGCAGCTCGTGGCCTAAAACCCGGGCATAATAGTGGATCGCCCATTTGTCATTATCAAAGGCCTTGGTAAAAAAAAATGCCAACCAGTCAACATTCGGCACCGGCTCCGGCGCGTGCTTAACCTGACTGCGGTACCAACGCTCGTCTTGAACTCGCTGCCAATCCTCCAAGTTGTTCATCACGGCGACCAGAACGCGGTCATCAGGGTAAATTATCATTATGTTGCACCTGAATGGCAATATTTGGCTCGTATATGATAATCGGGGTGTCTCATATGAGCAACTCCGATTTTTGATGTGGTTATTGGCCAAGTTTAATCACAACTCGCCAAACTTGGGCCTTACATTAATTTACACCCAGGGGGAGAGACCACATTTGAGGGATTTCAATCGGGTCAGTGCGTCAGGCTGACTATCCGCCAAAAATCCTATCCGGTAACGACGTCTAAATTATCAACACTTTCTGATTGAGCTACCCACTATTCAGTTTATATCTTAGCTAGAACAATCTCTACACCCAGTTTGGTTAAATCCAGGCGAGTGCTGGTCGGCAGCGCGTTGTCGGTAATCAGCTTGTCGACTACATTAATTGGCGCGATTTGCACCACTGACTCTTGCTCAAACTTTGTATAATCTGCCAGCAGAATTACCGCGCGAGCAGCCCTAATCATAGCTTGCTTAACCGTTACTTCGGCCAGGTTGGTGTGAGACAAGCCAAAATCAAGCGACACACCATTTACGGCCAAAAACAGTTTGTCGACCCTGAGTTCCCGGAAGACGGACTCGGCGGTTGGGCCGGTAAGGGTCTGGCTTTCGTGACGGAGCAGCCCCCCGGTCAAAATCAGGCTGATCCCAGGTTGTGTTCGCAGCGCATCAAACACCGGTATTGAGTTTGTAATCACCGTAATATCAGTTCTTCCAATCAACGCCTCAGCCAGATAGGTGGTTACCTGGCCACCATCAATCAGAATGACATCGCCCGATTCTACAAGCCTGCTGGCTTCCTCCGCAATGCCCAATTTTCGCAAAACCAGCTCATCCTTAAGATTTTCAGCGGCATCGGCAATAGCTAACTCGATGCTCAGTTTGTGGGCATGTTTTTGCATGGCTGCCGCCAAGTTTATGTACCATTCGTGCTCACTAAACCCCACCAAAAAACCTATCTTCCTGGGCAGCGAGTCAGCCGAGTTGCTTTTCCGTTCAATGCGTATCGACAAGGTTGAATCAATGCTTTCCGAATTTAATTGCCAATTGTTGTCCCGCTTCTCGTACACATCGGTTATGTTACCTGCGGTAAGGACGGCGTGCGGTGTAACCAACTGAGCGGGCATTTCAACGCCATTGAAGGCATCAACCGCTGCTTCAATGCAGGCCGGGCCAACAATTTCCGGAAACATGGCCAGACCGGCCTTGAGATACTCGTCTCGTAGTAATTCATCTTTCAGCGTATTCCCTTCCAACCCAAATGTCAGCACTAGCATTGATTCGGGAGCTATGCCCAAGTCTCTACAGGCTTGAATAGCGCCACAGACGACAATATCATTAATGCCAAAAATGATATTGATCTCAGGGTAGACCTGAATGGCATCCGATGTAAGTTGGTAGGCCGACTGCCAATCGGCCTGAGTATTGAGCGACAGGGTAAGCTTGGCCTCCGGTAATATCTCCAGTAAACCGGCTGCAAACCCTCTGCTCCGATCCTGCGTGTTGATCAAGTGGTAAGTAAGATCCAGTACGCGGGCCTGCCCCTTAAAGTTCTGTTGGGCATATTCTCCGGCCCATCGCCCTAGCGCCCGGCTAGCCTGAAAGTTATCAACGGCAACCAGCGTTTTGGCCCCTCGCATTGCCAATGACTCCGCCACAATAGCCACACCGTGCTTCTCAGCCCGCTCCAGCAAAATCATGTCTGAACGCGGACTCAACGAAATTGCGACCAGAACATCAATCTGTTCTATTAAGAAGTTCTCAAGGGTCGTTGAAACTATTTCCGTTTCAGCAGCCTCTGTAACCGGTACCTGTGCAGCCAGGGTTGTTAATGTTGTTGCGCCACCATAGGTTCGCTGTAA
>JBFGLD010000030.1:0-13913 GCA_041576335.1 Anaerolineae bacterium
TAGACTCGATCTGGGCTGCGTACCGTTCGGCCACGACGTGACGACTCACCTTCATCGAGGCGGTTAGCTCTCCGGCTGCACGGCTTAGGGGCTGTTCTAGCAAACTATAAACGGTGACCCGCTCTGAAAGATCTAACCGCTCATTGACCTGCTTAATGACTTTCTCCAACAGGGCCTTAACCTTGGGATGTGCGGTCGTGTCTACCGGCTTGCCGTCATCATCCGTAACATTTTGAAAGTGATCTATCAAAGTTTCGAGATTGGGAACGATCATCGCCGAAAGGTGTGGTTTACCCTCACCGATGATAGCGGCCTGGGTAATAAACGGGCTAGTCATAAAGGCGTTTTCGATGATAACCGGGGCAATTTTGCGTCCCGTCGACAGAACAAGCGTATGGCCTTTACGGGCAGTGATAAATAGGAAACCATCGTCGTCAACGTAACCGATCTCGCCGCTGCGGAGCCATCCCTCAGAGTCAAACACCGCCTGCGTTTCTTCCGGCCTGCGCCAGTACTCAAACATCATAGTTTCGCTGCGAACGAGTATCTCTCCATCCTCGGCACACCGTAGTTCGAATCCCGGCGCCACCTTGCCACTGGAACCCGGGCGTCTGGCCTCAGGACTACTATAGGTTGGAAACCCGCCCGCTTCGGTTAAGCTATAGAGGTTGAGGATCGGCATCCCGATCGCCTCGAAAAACTCGCAGACTTCCTCGGGCGGAGAGCCCGCCGCTGAATAAAGGCGCTGAACGCGCCCGCCAGCGTCTCCCCTAAGTTGATTAAAAAAGGTCATATCGGCTCGAATATATTCCTGCCGCAGTTCAGGGGAAGCTGCCGCTCCGGCAGTTCGATATTCTTTTCCCTTCTTCAAAGCCCACTGAAACACTTTGCGGTCGGCTTCCGGCTGCTCAGCAATCCAATTCATTCGCTCTTCGTAGTACCGCTGAAAGAAGCTGGGCACCGCAACCAGCACTGTTGGACTGGTTTGCTGCATGTTTGCGATGATGGTCTCGTAACTGGCGACCAGAGCATTGGCAGTCCCCGATAAAAAGAAATGGAGCGTGGCGACCAAACTCGGGTACTCACTCCAAGGCCTAAGCGTAAAAGCAACATCATCCTCATCAAGAGTGAGCCAGTTGGCCAAGTGATTCATTGTGGCCAGATTTCGAAAATGATCAAAAACAACCCCTTTGGCCGGGCCTACTTCACTGGTCACATAGTGAATGGCACTCAGAGCTACCGGGGGAATACTAGCGGCTTGGGATCGAACGACTTCCTCTTCATCCGGCGTTAGAGCAGGCTCGTCCAGAATGGCATCAATCGAGAGTACCCCTGGCGGCACTTCGCCTTGGTAGTTCGCCACCAAGATTTTTCTCAGGTCGGGTAGTCCATCACCGCCACTTGAGGTCAGGCCGGCTAATATGGCCTCAAGGTGGATCTGATCCTGCAAAACGACCAAACGAGCTCCGGAGTCTTGTAACAAAAGTTGAAGGTTACTGGGCACGTGGGTGATATGCAAGGGCACGACCACACCCTCCGACAATAGACAGGCGATATAAGTTACGAGCCACTCCAGAGAATTGGTGGCCACGATGGCCACGCGTTGGCCGCTTTCAATGCCTTGGCGGCGGAAAAACCTGACCATGCGAAAGGTGAGCGCCTGGAACTGCCGGTATGAAATATCTTCGTAATGCCGGCCGCGCTTGATCCGAAAACAGGTTTTTGTGGCATATTTTTCCATCGCCAGCAGTAAAGCTTGATTTATGTTTTGAGGTTGCTCGCTCATTTCTGTGAACCTAATTCAGAACGATTGCTATCTTTTTTTGGCTCTATATGAATCCCAAGAAGTCAGACCAATGGTCGCAAGTAGCAAAATTTCAGTTAAGTCCAGCCTTATTTGCCACGTGCTCTAATTTGGTCAGCTCCTTGAAATACATCACGAACCCATATTTTTCGGTCAGCGGTCACGCAATCTCAAATTACCGCCCCCAATATTGACCTCAACCGAAATTTGATTTCCCTGGCCAGGCAAGGTAAACACATTGGTCCCATTTTCCGCCCAGGTCCCTTGCACATTGACGTTTGTTGTCTCGCTATCTACAGAGACCCGGGCCTTTACCCCCTCAGGCACACTCAAGGTGACCGTACTGACGCCCCCGTTCACCGTAACGTCGACGTCGCGCTGCAAGTCGCCGCCAAAGTCCAACGTGAAGTCCCCAAACCCTCCATCAAATATCATTTCCTTAGCCCGGGCATTGGCCAACCCACTTAGCTTAACCATTGATGGCCCCGAATTGAACTTTAGAAGTTCCATCTCGGTTCGATTGGATTCCGAGAATGACAGCTCGAAGTGGGCCGCCCCCTGGTCGACCTGTAGGTTAACCAGCGATAGTCCGCCCAACTCAATTTCACCGCGAGCCGCGCCTGCGCTGATGGCCAGATCGAGCGGTGCGGCACCTAGCTTCAGATTCCATTCGTTCTCGAGATTGCTGGTCGTGAAGCTGGCCAGCCCGAGAGAATTTTCGTGTTTTAGACGGACCGCATCACCCTCTGTGGTGAACTCAGGCTTGAGCTGGGCCACATTGTACCGAGCCGTGCCATCTACCAACATGGCTTCAGCACCGGGACGTATCGTCAAGTTGCCCGAGCCAAATTCGATATCCAAATTGACCGGACCGGCGCTCACGGGCTGCGGGATACGAATGTTCTCCTCCACCCTCTCGCCAACCTCGACGGTCGGTAAAACATTGTTGATGATCCGTTCGAGGTTAGAACAAAGGCCACCCAGACCCACGACAACCAGTAATACCAACCCCAACCCGACGAGGGCAGACACCCACAAGCAGCCAGAACGTCTTTTATCCTCTTTGACGATCACAACTTGAGGGTGCGCTGAGGTGGCCGCTCCGGCCGCCGGAACCACCTCCTCAGGCCCCGGCGTGGTCTCGGTCACCTGCACCTGTGCTTCCAACCGCCGCCGAAACGTTGCCAAATCTAAAGAGCCAGGGGCAAGCTCTTGCCACTGGTAGGCCGCGCTCCGGGCTCCTTCAGTATTACCCTCAGCCAGGGCCTGTTCTGCTTTCTGCTGCCACGCCGCCGCCTGATCGACACTTTGGCCGTTCCCCGTTTCGTGCTCCAAGCCTGAGTGGACCGGCCGGGGCGCACCATCATCACCTGAGCTTGGCTCGTGGTTTTCAGCAGCGACTTGTACCGGTTGTGACGGCCCCTCATCAGTATCGGCATCCGGCAGCAGGGCCAGGGCCCGGGCCATTTCGTCACCCGTGGCATATCGCTCGCCGGGCGTTTTGGCCAATGCTCGCTGGAACACCTCAACCACGCCGGGCGGGACACCCGGCGGCCAACGTGGGGGCAATTCCAGCGGTCTGAAGTGGGCCATCATTACGGCCGGTGGGGTATCGCCCCGAAAAATCTTGTCGCCGGTCAGCATTTCATACAAAATACAGCCCAGGGCATAAATATCCGCCTGCTTCG
Source organism: Anaerolineae bacterium (assembly GCA_041576335.1). Lineage (GTDB taxonomy): Bacteria > Chloroflexota > Anaerolineae > 4572-78 > J111 > JANQQF01. Next base: position 3,493 of record JBFGLD010000030.1, read on the forward strand.
TAACTTCTTTGCCTTCCCAGGCCTCCGGGGCAATGTAATGAGGCGTGCCGACTACGTCACCGGTAACGGTCACGCTGTGGCTGCTATCGCCGACGAGCTTGGCAAAACCAAAATCGCTCAACATTGGGCCTCGATCGACATCCACCAGAATATTGGCCGGCTTCAAATCCCGATGAAGGATCCCACGGGCGTGAGCGTAATCCAATCCTTCGGCCACGGCCGCAACAATATCCAATGCTTCGGCCCACGTCAGGCGTTCCCGGCTGGCAATCACCTCATCCAAGCCGGTGCCATTAACCAAACGCATCACCAAGAAATGCCGATCCCCGACCTGGCCAACATCGTAGACAGTCACAATGTGGGGATGATCGAGCCGGGCGACGGCTTTGGCCTCCCGCCGAAAACGTTTCACCCAGGTTGTATCGGTCAGCAGCAAGGATCGCAGTTCCTTTAACGCCACCAGCCGATCCAATTCCGTATCTCGAGCACGGTAGACGATGGCAAAGCCACCATGGCCAATCTCTTCTAGAAGTTCATACCTCCCGAGGAATTCGCTCATATTCAGTGTCCCGGTGTTGGCCCGATTGGGGTCACGATGATGTGGTGCGTTTTGTACTTACCGGTCTGCGTGCCCCCATGATACCACAAAAAGAGGAGGGGTGAAATTTGTGGCGGAGACTCGGACATAGTTATCCACGGCCACCCTTAGCACAACCCACCGGTCAAAAGGACACTTCAAACGCAATTAACGTTTCAGGCGGATAACCGGGGACCAGCCGCTGCCGCCGCTGCTGTTCGGCCCCGATAATGCGAGACAACAGTGAGCCATCCGTGCAGAAAATCGGCGCAGCCAGTTCCTCATCATCGCCCGCCTGGATCACAAGACACTGCCCATCCGCCCGGTTGGGGGAAGCGATAAGCAGAGAGTAGCGCGGAACTTGTCACCGGCGTCGACAACCGGACCACTCAGCACAACCAAGGTCGGGTCAAACAGGTTACCGGTTATTCCAAATTATTAGGCGATTTTCGGCTGTAGATCAGAGAAGTCCTGCCGATAAGTTAATAACGGGTTAACCTTGTGGATGGTCGGCTGCGGCCTCATCCTCACCGGCAATGCTGCAATAAATGAACTTTACGAGTTCTCTCGGAAAGTGTGGTATAATGGGCAGTTGATTTATGTGCCGCTTCCTACGCTGTACCCTCTTGGGATATAGAACGTGACCCGTCCACAGAAACCGGTTCCAAGACCTGCCGAGGCAGCTCCGTGAGCTAAAGGAAATTAATCGTGACCAAGCAACAAAAATTTATCCTTGGACTTCTATCCGCGCTGACGATTACCATCTTCGCTGCGCTGGGCTGTGTAATATTTTTGTTTGCCCAGCTATCTCAACCTAAGGCCGCAGCGGCGCCGGCAGCCGTTTCCCAGCAGAGCACGCCGCCGCCGTCGCCTACACCATCGTCTACCCCGACGCCGACTCGGTCGGAAACGAAGACGCCCACTCAAACGGCTCACCCTAGCCCCACCAGCACCCGCGTCGTGACCCAGACGCTGCAGCCAACGCCCCGGCCAACGCCGATCAACTGTATCGACGATATTAGCGACTTTGAGGCCAGCCGGTCGCTCACTGATGAGCAGGTACAATTTTATCTACGCCAAACTTTACCCTTGACGCATCTCGATAATTGTCTGGGTATTCGCTTCATTTCGAAGCCGAGTACAGACCATGACACCTTTACTGCCGGCCGTTTCCTACCCTTGTTCCGCCAAATATCAGTTTACGGAACAATAGACGTGCTGCAAAGCGCAGACGAACTTTTGGATACCATAACTCACGAAGTTGGCCATAATGCCCACTATAATATCCGGCTTGACAACTGGCAACTCGCTCTGCAGTGGACCGAGTTGCATAAACAAAACCGAGGCTTTGTCTCCGATTACGCCCGCACCAACGAGTTTGAGGATTTTGCCGAATCGTACTGGGTTTATGTACGTAATCCCGAAAGACTCAAAGCGACTAGCCCGGAAAAGTACGAGTTTATGCGGCAGTACGTATTCACCGGACAGGAATATTAGCGCTAACCGGTCGTCCGATTAAAGCGAGTGGACTCGAACGCATGCCAAACCACCGTCCGATTAATCGCATGAAGTCCCAGTCCGGCGGGATTGATGACCCCATCGTTGCCTCTGGCGGCTTGTCGCTAGGCTACCGGCGCAGCAACCAGGCGATGCGATCGTATGAGCTGGCGTAATGAACAATTACGATTATACCCAGGCCAAGACTTAGAACCCAGTTGGCCGCTGTGTAAAGGCCCCAGACGCCCCAACTGAAGATGGCCAATTCCAGTAAAAGGCGTATTGCGCCCGGCACCGGCACCGGCGCCCGACCGGAGCGGCTGGGGTCACCCGGCACGGCGAATGTACCCCACAGAACAGCAGCTGTCAGCGGCAGGTCAAAGGCCAAAACATATCGAAGAAAACCAACGCCGCGGGTCCAGCCCCAATAAGCCAAAGCAATGCCAACCGCCAGCTCCAGCAAAAAACGAAGCGCCTGATTAATTGGATGGGAACTCATGGTCAATCGTAACCCCGGCTAAAAATAAGGACGCCGGGAAAGCCGCGCAAAAGCTGCGACAGCTTCCGCATCTCACCGGTTTGATCCGGCGGCTCAAAGGTGGGAAATTTATTGCCCACCTTTAAATCAGCACGCATTGAATAATCCACAAAAACGCCTCCTCACTTAAATATCGTTCAGGTAGGTAGGTGCTTCGTTACACCAGGGACAACAGGCATCGTTCCTCAGGCCTTTTCTTGGCAGGCTACGACTTATCGGTGACGAACGCATCAATTGCCCCAAAGTGTTGTTCGAACCCGACAAACATCAAGTCATTATGTCCCGCCCCTGGAATCAATATCAAACGTTTGTCGGTTGCCGCACTTTGCCGGTAAAGGGTTTCTCCGTCAGCGGTTGGAATCAGGAAATCGGCTTGGCCGTGAATAATTAAGGTGGAAATGGTAATCTGGCTAATTTTGTCTGATTTTCATTCTCGGCGGTGTCCCGCAGGGTCGTGATAACTTCTTTGAAAATGGCCGGTAGGCCGGGGGGCGTGGGGGTAGCTCCCTCAGTTTCTCCCCTTTTTGAACGAGACCTTAGCATCGTTGATCACTCAGCATAAGATTGTGCAATTATAAGAGACCTCACACGAAACACAAAAGAACGTAGCCGATGATAATTTGTACTCATCGCAAAACGAACGGCAGTCTCAAGGCACAGACCCCGTTTAGTTTGCAGCTACAGGCATTACAAACGTCAGATGGGGGCACGCCATCCTCAAATTTGGGAATTTGGCCAGGCCATTGGCCGTCGGGCCGAAATAGGGATTTTCGCTTTTTGACGAAAAGGTAAAATTCAACGACAATACCACCGAACTGATCAGTGGAGGTAACACTAATGAAGATTGCCATCATCGGGGCCCAAGGCATGTTGGGGCGGGAATTATGCCATGTCCTCGGTACCCAACACGACGTTTTAGCCTGGGATATCGAAGAGATCGACATCACCCATCGGGCCCAAACGATCGAAATGCTCGATGTGGAACGGCCTGACCTGATTCTCAATTCGGCTGCTTTTGTGGATGTCGAGCGCTGCGAGACCGAACCCGAAAAAGCCTGGCAGATCAATGCCGTAGGAGCTCAGAACTTGGCATTGGCTGCGCAAAAGTTGGGAAGTGCCTTGCTGTATATCTCGACCGACTACGTCTTTGACGGCAAAACTGACGCCGATTACGATGAGGTTTCGCCGCCATGCCCTATCAATCAATACGGCCGCTCCAAGCTAGCCGGGGAGCGGCTGAGTTTGCAGATCTGCCGCCGCACGTATGCGCTGCGCACGGCCTGGTTGTTCGGCCACGCGCCCAACAACTACGTCGAACGGGTGCTTAAGACCGCCGCCAAAGATGGGGTAGTAGCCATGCCCATCGATCAAATAGAATCGCCGACCTATACCGGCCAACTGGCTCAGGCAATCTTACGGCTCATTACCACCGAGGCCTATGGCCTGTACAATTTGACCAGTATTGGGGCTTGCACCCGGGCCGCATTCGCCCAGTTCGTGCTCAAGGCCGCCGGGCGCTCGGAACCCGTCGAACTGATTGAGACCCCTCCCAAGCGGTTGGCGCAGCGTCCCGCCCGAACCGTACTGGACTGCCGGCTATTCCAGTTGGTTACAGGCCATAAGCTGCCGCAGTGGCAGGAGGGCGTGGAGGCATTTTTGGAAAGACATCGCGCTAGCAAAGTGTTTCAAATCTAAATAAGGATAGATCGATGAACAGCATGCACGTGCCCATCTTTAAAGGCGACGGGCAGCTTATCTACGAAGATAGGCCCATCCCCGATGTCGCCGGGCCAAGCGACGTTTTGGTCGAGATCGAGGCCTGCGGTATCTGCGGCACGGATTTGAATATCCTGGCCGTACCCCCGGCTCACAACGCCAAACCCAACATTATCATCGGGCACGAGGGCGTAGGTCTCGTGCGACAGGTTGGCCCAAGCGTGACCCATCTACAAGCCGGAGACCGGGTTGTAGTTGCCCCGCGCTTGACTTGTGGTCAGTGTCGCTACTGCCGCCGGGGGTTGGACAACCAATGTGAAAATTACCGCACCATCGGCACTACGCTCGATGGCGCGTTCGCGCCGTATTTGCGGGCTCCGCAGCAGGCCTTGTTCAAAGTTAGTCCTGACGTGCCCCGCGATGACGCGGTCTTTTTTGAACCGCTGTCTTGCGTCGTCGGATCGGTAATCCGGGCGCCGGTTCAGGCCGGTGATAATGTCGTTATTATCGGCGCCGGGCCCATGGGCATGTTATTTGCGCAAATGTATCGTCAGCTTGGCGCCGGGCAGGTAATTGTAACTGATATTTCAGACTATCGACTCCAATTTGCTCAAGAGATCGGCGTTGACGTTACTTTGAACCCCGGCGAAGTCGATCTGCCAGAAGCGGTGCAGGGAGTTACCGGTTTGGGAGCAGACATCGTGGTCGATGCCGTCGGCAATCAAATGGGCACGGCCATTAAGCTGGCCCGCCGCGGCGGTCAGGTCATTTTGTTCGGCTTACGTCCCCACGAGAATCCGGCGGTTCATCAATACACCATCACTCGCTATGACTTAACTGTGCACGGCACCTTTGTGGGTTTGTACCCGTTCGAGCAGACTATCCAACTGCTTGAGAGCCGCCGGCTGCAACCATCACAGCTCATCACTCACAAAGTCCCTTTATCCGAGTTGAGCCGGGGCGTCGAGTTGATGCGTTCTGGGCAAGCCATGAAAGTGATTGTAGAGCATTAAGACCAAAGGCGTAGAGCATGGCGCGCGGTGCTAACCCGTTGTTAGGTACCGCGGTCACCCCGATGCAACAGATTTAACAAAAGGAGCTGTTCAACTATGAAACCACTAGGTATAGGCATGATCGGCTACGGCGGAATTGGCCGGGTTCACGCGATGGGCTACCGGGCCATCCCCTTTCACTACGGCCTACCTGCCGAGAGCGTCAAAATTGTGGGTGTAGCCACCACGCGTCCGGAGACTGCCGCAAATGCGGCCAAAGAAATCGGCTGCGATTCTTGGACGGCCGATTACCGTGAACTCCTGGCCCGGCCTGACGTGGATGTGATTGATTGCTGCACGCCTAATCACAACCACGAAGAGATTCTTATTGCCACAGCCGAAGCCGGCAAGCACATCTACTGCGAAAAACCGCTGGCCATGAACGTGGCCGAAGGGCAGCGTATCGTAGCCGCGGTGGAGCGAGCGAGGGTCAAAAATCAGATGACCTTTAACTTTCGCTTTTTCCCGGCCATTATCCGGGCCCGGCAGCTGATAGACGAAGGCTTTGTGGGTCGGGTTTTCTCCTTTCGGGCGCGCTATTACCGCTCCAGCTATATTGACTATAACAAACCCCTCTCCTGGCGTTTGCGCAAAGAAGTGGCCGGCGGGGGAGCGCTATTTGACTTGGGCTCGCACGTGCTTGACCTGGTTTACTATACTCTGGGTGAATTTGGCTCGGTGCAGGCTTTAATAGATACCTTGATCAAAGAGCGTCCAATCGCTGCCGGCGCCACCCAAAAAGGTCCGGTTAACGTGGATGATATTGCCCTGCTGCACCTGCGCCAGGCCGACGGCACCATTGGCCTGGTCGAAGCTTCGCGGATGGGCACCGGCGTGACTAACGATATGCAGCTCGAAATTTTTGGCGATAAGGGAGCCATCCGCTTCAACCTCGATGAGCCGAGTTATCTTGAAGTTTATGACGTGCGAGACGCAGCCAAACCCATGGGCGGCATGCGGGGCTATAAAAAATTAGAAACCGTTCAAAAATACGACGGGCAGAAAGCGCCTGATGGAACAATGATTCCCTCCTTCACCCGCGTCCATGCGGAATGCCAATACCAGTTTCTCAAAGCCATCTGGGAAGAGCGACCCGCATCACCTTCGCTGGCCGATGGCCTGAAGGTGCAGGAGGTGATGGAGGCCGCGGAACACTCGTCTCACGAAGGGCGATGGGTGGATATGGCCGAAGTAAGATAGTCAGGCAGGGGCGAGGTCGATCTTGACTTGGGAACAACGCTGGCATCCGTTACGAGAAGAATGGGTTATTATTGCGGCACACCGCCAAAATCGGCCGTGGCTCGGTGAAACGGTACGGCACGAAGCCAACCCAATCCCGGCCTACGACCCGCAGTGCCACTTTTGTCCAGGCAACCGTCGAGTAAGCGGTCTGCGCAATCCGGACTACGATCACACCTTCGTTTTTGACAACGATCACCCCTGTGTGGGCTGGAACGCCCCGAGCGATCCCGACCCAGTACCTGGCTTTTACCGGAACAGGCCCGCTCACGGCATTGCCCGAGTGGTTTGTTACACCCCCAAGCACAACCTTACTTTGGCCGAACTTGAAGTCGGTGAGATTGAGACCTTGCTAAAAGTATGGCAGCAGCAGTATCTCGAGCTGGCGGCTCATCCCCAACTTGATCACGTGCTTATTTTCGAAAATAAAGGTGACGTAGTCGGCGTTTCTAACCCCCATCCACACTGCCAGATTTACGCCACCAACTTTATCTTTAAGTTTATCGAAACCGAAGCCCGCGCCGGCCAGCGCCATCTAGCCGAGACGGGTCGGGTTCTGTTTCAAGATATTCTGGCGGCTGAACGACAAGACGGGCAGCGCATCATCTGCGAGAATAAGCGCGCGATTGCTTTCCTACCTTATTTCGCTCGCTATGCCTACGAAGTCTTCGTTGCACCAAAAATCACCCATCCCAACCTGGCAACCCTGTCTACGGCCGAAATTTGTGACTTGGCCGATGTGCTGAAGCAGCTTTTGGTTAAGTTTGATAATCTGTGGCGAATGCCTTTTCCATACGTTATGCCGCTACATCAAGCCCCGACTGACGGCGGTGACTACAAGGGCTTTCATTTTCACATTGAGTTTCATCCACCGCTGCGCCGGCCCAAGCTGCTAAAATACCTGGCCGGTCCTGAAATCGGCGGCGGCAATTTTCTGAGCGACACGTCGCCGGAGGAAAAGGCAGTAGAGCTGCGAGCGCAATTGGATGTGCATTATAAAGGAGTCAGGGATCAGGAGTCAGGAACAAGAGCACAGGTAATGAAACAGAGGGGTCAGGACCCCTAATTCCCTAATTCCTAACCCCCAACCCCTAAACCCCTTTTTCACAGGAGGATTCACCGTGCCCACGAGCCATTCTTTGCTCAGCCCTATTCGAACGCTTCACGCGCAGATTCGGGAGGCTGTTGTGGCCGCCTGCGAGCGGGCAGCTCTCGATGACCTGGCCCGCATCGATCACGAGTCTGCCGGAGATACCATCTACGCCGTGGACCGGGTCAGCGAAGAACTACTGGTCGACTTTTTCGAACGAGAGATCGCCTCCACAAATCCATTGGTACTTATTGCCGAAGGGCTGCCCCATGGACAAGTCGTATTGCCCCGGGGCGCGACTGAGTATGAAGCCGTGTGGCGCATTATTGTCGATCCCATTGACGGCACCCGGGGGTTGATGTACCAAAAACGAAGCGCCTGGATTTTGACCGGCGTTGCCCGAAACCAGGGCATCGACACAGATTTGCAAGACATTGAAATGGCTGTTCAAACCGAGATTCCCTTGCTCAAACAGCACCTCTCCGACAGCCTATGGGCTGTTCGGGGGCAGGGCGTGCAGGCCGAGCGCTTTAATCGCTTGACCGGGGCGCGAAGCCCACTCGTTCTCAAACCATCCGGCGCCGGCAGCATTGCCCATGGGTTTGCAATGATCGCTCGCTTTTTTCCGGGCGCACGCGAGGAGTTGGCCGCCATCGATGAAGAGATTGTGCGGGGCGCACTCGGCCCGGTTCAACCGGGCAAGGCCCACTGTTTTGAGGATCAGTATGTCTGCACCGGTGGTCAATTGTACGAATTGATGGCCGGCCACGACCGATTTGTGGCCGACCTACGGCCGCTGATGGAGCCGTTTCTGGCCCGGCGCGGTCTGGCCCTTGGCATCTGCTGCCACCCCTACGACCTGTGTACCGAACTCATCGCCCGCGAGCTGGGCGTAATCGTGACCAATGCTCACGGTGGCCCGCTCCGTGCTCCTCTAACGGTTGAGGCCGAGCTGGCCTGGGTGGGCTATGCTAATATGTCAATACGAACGGAAATTGAACCGCTCCTGCAAACCGCGTTGGAGCGCCGCGGGTTGGTAGGGTAAGAAAATCCTATGTACCAAATTCCACACGGTTCAACCCAGAGGTTGCCCGACGTTGCAGCATTTATCGAAATGCTGAACACCTTAAACCAGCATCCACGCCCCGAAGCACGAGGCTTTTTTGATCCACACCGAGAGCTGGTAGTAACCCGAGCGCCCGGCCGGCTAGACGTAATGGGTGGTATTGCCGATTATTCCGGCTCGCTGGTTTTGCAGCTCCCGATTCGTGAAGCCACGTTGGTCGCGCTGCAGAGCGATCCCCAGCCGCTATTGCGGATCGTGAGCCTGGACGCCGGGGCCGAACAACGCTCTATTACCGCTAAGATACCACTTGCCGATTTTGAGCAGCACGACCGGCCGATTGATTATCAGTCAGCCCAAGCCTACTTTCGGCATGACCCGGCCCGGCATTGGGCCGCCTATGTGGCGGGCGCCTTTCTGGTGCTAAGGCACGAATGTGGGCTGATTTTTTCGGAAGGAGCACGGCTGCTGATCACCTCTGATGTACCGGAAGGAAAAGGCGTCAGCTCGTCGGCAGCCATCGAAGTTGCGGTTATGCAGGCCATTGCCGCAGCGTATGACGTTGCCTGCGAACCGCGTGAGCTGGCCCTATTATGTCAAAAGGTAGAAAATTTGGTGGTCGGCGCTCCCTGCGGGGTGATGGACCAGATGACGGCGTCGTGCGGGGCAGCCAACCGGCTGCTGGCCCTGCTGTGCCAGCCGGCCGAACTGCAGGATATGGTCACACTGCCGGATGACATTGCCGTGTGGGGCTTGGATTCCGGATTGCGGCACTCCGTGTCGGGAGCGGATTACCGCTCAGTGCGGGTAGGCGCTTTTATGGGCTATCGCCTAATCGCCGGCCAAGCCGGCTTAACGGTAGAACAATCCTCAGCGGAGCAGCTCGTCCAAATCCGCGATCCGCGCTGGGCTGGTTATTTGGCCAACATCACGCCCTCAACCTTCGAGCAGCATTACGCGGCCCGCCTGCCGGCACGTATTAAAGGGAAAGATTTCTTGGCTCGCTTTACAGGTACGACAGACCCGGTTACCCAGGTCGACCCCCGGCGCAGTTATGAAGTGCGCAATCCCACGGCCCACCCCATTTACGAGCACTTTCGGGTGCGTACCTATGCCGAATTGCTCGAGCGAGCCGAGATCAAGGAGCGACAGCTAACCCTACTGGGCGAGTTGATGTACCAATCTCACGCCAGCTACTCTGCTTGCGGCTTGGGGTCAGCCGGTACCGACCACTTGGTTGAGCTTGTCCGCGCGGCCGGGCCGACGCATGGCCTTTACGGCGCTAAAATCACCGGCGGCGGCAGCGGCGGGACGGTGGCCGTGTTGGGCCGGCGTGGGGCTCAAGCCACCATCCAGGCTATCGCCGAACAGTATGCCCGGCTGACAGGATACCGGCCTTACATTTTTGCCGGTTCTTCGCCCGGCGCGGCAGCATTTGGCTACTTGAGATTAAGGCACGCAGATCGTGGATCGTAGCCGAACTGCGGATTAAGCTTGCCCAACAGCATCGGACTGTTTAGCCGTTTTTACGTAGGGTTTGCGCAGCTCGACCGGTTTGGCTCGGGCACGTAGGCGCAGGTTCAGCATTTCCACAAGGACGGAAAAACCCATGGCAAAGTAAATGTAGCCCTTGGGGATGTGCAGCGCCA
>JBFGLD010000031.1:0-13858 GCA_041576335.1 Anaerolineae bacterium
CCGGCCGCCTTGTCCCGGGCCGCACCTTTGTCCTGTTTTATGCGGGTGATTACGATCTGGCTCATCCCACCGTCGTGCTGCTGGCCAACTATGCCGCTCAGCCCTGGCTCGATCCGCAGCGCGGAGATATTCCTCTGGCTTGGGGCCTGAACCCGGGCCTGGTAGAGGATGTTCCGGCTATTTTAACCTACCTGTATGCTACTCAATCCGGAAACGACTATTTTGTAGGGTCAAATAGCGGGGCCGGTTATCTAAACCCGGATGGATTATCAGAGTGGATGTTGTTGCGCTGGCTTGAGCGGAGTAAGCGCTACTATGCTGCTTACGGCTACGACGTCCAGGGCTTTTTGCTGAACGGCGAGGGCGCGGCGATGTCACAGCGGCGGCTTGATGCCTTTACCTTCATTGCCCCGGCCGGTATGCTGACGCTCGATTTTGAAACCGACGAACCTTGGCCCCGGCTGCAATTGGGTACCCCGCTCTCGGCTATTGCCAGCGAAGCGCTGGCCGGAACACCCGACGTTGCGGCTGAGGCGGTTCACACCGCCTACCGGCGCACCGTCATCGAGGAAGGGCGTCCTCCGTTTTTGATGTTTCGGACTGCCTTTCAATCGCCCACCTTTTTGTGGGGCGTGCGCGATCGCATTCAAGCCAACGATGGCCAGGGGTTGATCAAAGGGCACGATGGCGATGTGTTACACCCCAACTATACAGTGGTCGATCCCTACACGTTTTTCTTTTTGCTGGAACGATGGTTAGAGTAGATAAAACTGCCAGTCATAATCGACTGGCAGTTTGCCGGCTGTAGGTTGCTGCTGATTTTGTGCATCTCAGCGTATAATAATTTCAACTTCGATCACGAGCTTTCCAAGCTGTAAGTTGTCACCGTCACCTAATACTTCGGGTAAATAGGATTCTAATCGAATGCCATTTACAAACGTGCCGTTGGTGCTGCCTAGGTCTTCGACAACGACCAGGCCATCATATAGCTGGAGGCTGGCGTGGCGGCGTGAGATGTTGTTGCCCGAACCGTGCTCGGTTAAGTCAACGTCCGGAAAAACATCAGAAACCGGGTCGACCCGCCCCAGATAAATGACCCGGTCAAGTGGTATTTCGACTTTTCGCTGCCTGGTTCCAATCTTCAAGCGAACGGCGCGTGGAGCGGAGTCCAATTGTGACAAGCTGTCAGCCTTGGCCCCGTTGGCGTCATCACCTACCCAGCCGACTTCGTTCATTTGATCGGTTTTCCGGTTTTTGTCTTTGGGGAGATAAATACCGCAGTCGTGACAATACAATGTGTTGTGTACGTGGGTTGTTTGGCAAACTGGACATTTAACCATCGCCAATCTCCTGGAAGTAGATTTGACGGTCTCACCTCGGTAAATCATGTGCCAGTTTATGGCACTGTCCGCGTCAAAAGCGCGATTACGGTCCTCCAACCCTTCATAGCCTATTATAACATAGCGAAGTTTGAAATCGGTTTGAGATGGTCAGAGTCGTCAAATATTTCAGGCTTGGCCAGCAAACTTGTGCAAAAGTAACCTCATCTAGCCGCAGATGGGACGTTATGGTACAATTGATTAGTCTGTTAAAGCACCTCATGTCAGGTTCTTGATTTGCGCCGGCTTGAAGTTTATCACACTATTACCAGGAGATACATATGGCTGTTCCTTATGGCGAAAACCAATTCATTTATGGATTACATGATCCCGGAGGGGAGCATTTGCTGATCGATCGAGGGCAGGCCAGAGGTTGGATATTGGTTACTGAAGAAATACGGGCCGACCCCAATGACCAGGGTGGCAAGGGAGACTTTTACAAGCGTTTAGCCGATCGAGGCTTGGGGGTGATTGTCCGGCTTAACCATGCCTATGGTCCCGAGGGGACAATTCCTTTGCAGGTCAAATATCGAGATTTCGCCCGGAGAGCAGCTAATTTTGTGAGAAATTCACCGGGTGCTCACATTTGGATCATTGGTAACGAAATGAATTTTGAGCGGGAACAGCCGCGTATGCCCGGTAGTAACCGGGCCGAGCCGATTACGCCGCGCCGCTATGCGGAATGTTACCGATTGTGCCGCCAGGCCATCAAAAACCTGCCCGGCCACGAAAATGACCAGGTCGTAGCCGGCGCCATTGGTCCCTGGAACGGCCAAACCCCTTACGAGGCCGACTCACAGGGGGCCTATGGGGCGAACAAAATCTCCGGCGCGCCCCATGAATATCCCTACTTTGGATTCTATGGCGATTATATTGTCTACATGCGTGATATCTTGTTGGCAATTGGCCGCGAAAACTGTGACAGCATCGCCATTCACGCCTACTCCCACGGCTATCGTCCTGATTTGGTTTTTAACGAGCAGAAAATGAACGCTCCCTTTCAGAACTACCATTTTCATTTTCGAACATACCGCGACCAGATGAATATCATTCCTGCCGCCTTCCGTGACTTGCCGGTTTATCTAACCGAAGCCAACGGTGATGTGGACCCGGGAGGCGTAAAATGGCCGGATGTCAACAGCGGCTGGATCAAGAACGCTTATAAAGAAATCAATGATTGGAATCAGGCCGGTAACCAACAGATTCGCTGCATCATTTTGTATCGCTGGTCTAGAGATGATGACTGGCACATCGACGGCAAGAGCCGGGTTCAGCTAGATTTACGCGAAGCCATTACCCGTAATTATCAATGGGATCCCAGCGTATCTGAGCGACTGGCCGAAGCAGCCGCCAAAAAGCCGGGGCTGGTGTCCGGCCTGCCGGCCTATCGGACCCGTTATCTCAGTCACGCTACGCCCGGTTCCGTTCAAGCCGGTCAAACCCTTACGGTCAACATTAGCGTACAAAATGCCGGAAGTCTGACCTGGGTCAATCGGGGCAGCAATCCCTTCCGGCTCGGTTTTCAGTGGTATAACGCCGCTGGACAAATGGTCCAATTTCCCTCGCATCTTGATTTTCGCACGCCGCTGCCCAACGATATTCCGCCGGGGGGAACAGTGACCGTAACTGCCCAACTACGAACGCCCAACACGGCCGGTACTTACCATCTACGCTGGGATATGATCCATGAATTGATCACCTGGTTTACCACCCAGGGCGACCAGGGCTTACTGGTCAGCCCGGTCACCGTCACGCATCAGGTTGAGCGGGTCCCTGAACCGACGGCGGCCACCATTCAAATTCAGGATGTAAGCGCCACCTTGCCCCGTTCTCAGACGGACCAGTATCCTGGCCGCAGCCGGTCAGCTATTCGTCGGATTATCTTGCACCATACGGCAACCGGGCCTGATGTTTCGGTGGAACGAATTGCGCAATTTCAGGTGAATAACCGGGGATTGCCCGGCATTGCCTATCATTACTGTGTCACCGACCAGGGCCTTGTTTATCAAACCCAGCCCCTCGAGGTCGTGTCGCAACATGCCGGCTCGACTAACAGTTCGGACAGCGTCGGCCTGTGCTTGATCGGTAACTTCACCGAGACCCCGCCTTCCCAAAACCAGCTTGACGCTACGGCTAAGGTGCTGGCTTTCTTGTTGACCGAGCTGCGCCTGACGGTTAATCACATTTTTGCCTACAGCGAGCTTGTTGTCACCGGCAGCCCTGGAGCCACCTGGCCTATTTGGCGCGAGCCATTGCTGTCGCAGGTAAGTATTCTGCTGGCACGTGGGGTGGCGGTGCCCAGGCCAACCCCGACCCCCACGCCTACGCCAACCCCAAGCCCGCCGGAGAAGCCGCTGCAACATTACTTGCTCCTGTGGTATCGAGGCCCAAATGATTGGGCCGACTGGGATCTGTTAGGGGCTTTTGATTATATCGGGGTTTTTGCCCCGACGATTGGCTTTTCTCTCGAGCACGCTAAACAGGCCAAAATTGTGACAATCGTGGGCGGAACGGGAGGGGTTGCGGACCGCGCAGAGGAGGAGTTGCGCGCGGCGGGTTGTCAGGTAGGGCGTGTGGCCGGAGCTTCGGAAACAGAAACACGCCGCCTGTTGCAGCAGTTAGCCAGGCAAAAGCAATATTTCTAAAGATTGGAACTTGGTAATTGGAGATTGACCCTCGCTAATATCCAATCTCTAATCTCCGGCATAGATATCCCGCCTGACCAAGTCCTCAAACGTTTCGCGCCGCTGCACCAGTTGAACGCCATGGCCATCAATAAAAAGAACGGCGGGACGTAAGGCTGCATTGTAATTACTTGCCATCGATAGTTGGTAGGCACCGGCGACCGGTACGGCCAAGGTGTCCCCGGGCCGGGCCGTGGGTAAATCAACTGCCTCAATCAACACATCGCCGGACTCGCAGAATGGACCGGCCACAGCCACGGTCTCAACCTCGGCTTCGCGGGCACGGTTCGCCAGCAGTGCCGTGTATTTGGCCTGATATAATGCCGGTCGCGGATTATCGGCTATCCCTCCGTCCACGCTGACGTAGGTTCGCACGCCCGGGATTGCCTTGCGTCCACCCACTGTATACAACGCCACCCCCGCCGGCGCCACCAGCGCGCGACCCGGTTCCAGGATCAGTTCAGGCAAAGGCAGCTTTCGACGCTTACACGCCCTGACAACGGCCTCAACGAGTTGTGAAACAAACGGTTCGACCGGCATCGGCGGGTCGTCGGGATGGTAAGGCACACCCCACCCACCGCCGGGACATAATTCGTCGAGCTCCCACCCATAATCTTCGCGTAGCCATTGAGCAATCTCTAGCAACCGCTCGACTGCAAGGACAATTGGGGTGGCGTCGTGAAAATAGGAGCCGAGATGCAGGTGAAGGCCGGTTAGCCGCACCGGCCCGATGTTCCCCGCTAATTGCCCGAAGCGGCCCACGCCGGCTGTCCCGTCTCTATTTGGGGGACTGAGGGGGCCGGTCAATCCACTGTTTTCGAGCAAAATACGTTTGGCCACGGCTTTGGCCTCGTCCGGTGGAAATCCAAACTTGCTGTCTGCCTCGCCCGTTACAGTATAGCGATGGTGGGTTTCGACCCGCACATCCGGCGTTACCCGTAACCAGATTTTGACTGTTTGCTGTAGTTCGCCGGCCAGCCGGGTCAGCAGTTCAAGTTCGTCGACGTTATCGACTACGATGCGGCCGACCCCTGCCTGCAGCGCCTGGCCCAAATCGAGCGCCGTTTTGTTGTTGCCGTGCAAATGCATATGAGCCGGCTCAGCTCCACCTTGCCGGGCGACATATACCTCTCCTGCCGAGGCCACATCCAGGCCCACGCCCTCCTCGGTCATCAGCCGGGCCAGCGCGGGGCAGAGAAAGGCTTTGCTGGCGTAGGTCAGGCGGGCAGGGCCGGGATATTTCGCCAATCCGCGGCGATATTCTCCGATTTGGTGGCGAATAGTATCAACATCGTAAACGTATAGCGGCGTGCCGAATTGAGCCGCCAGGTCGGCAGCCCGGCAGCCGCTAAGGGCAAGGTGACCTGCGCGGTCGACGGTAGTATGGTGGGGAAAGAGGCGAAGTTTCATCTAATATTATATAACATACTACAGTAAAGGCTGTTTGGCAAGGCGTAACTTCGCCCAAAAATTTGAGTCACACAACAGCGCAAGAATCGGGTGGTTTATGGCCGGAACTTGATTTAAGATGTAAAGAGCGTGCAGCGATCAAAAAATTGGCCTCATCGAACCGGTCAGATTGGCCTATTGACAAATCACCGAATATACCGTAATATTTCCGGTATTATATAATATTAACCGGAATTATTACGGTAATAAATAGGAAATAACGAATGATTGACGATATCGATCGCAAGATTATTCTAATGTTACAACAGGATGCCCGGCAGTCGAACGCGGCCATTGCCGAAGAGGTTGGGCTGACCGTATCGACGGTGCATGAGCGGGTCAAGAAGCTAGAGCGCAAAGGGGTCATCAGAGGGTACGTGGCCGTAGTCGATGCCGAGGCAGTGGGCAAACCAATTATGGCCTTTATCCGGCTCAATGTGGGCTCGGCCTCGGCCGATTACGTTGAGTCCAAAAAAAGCGTGAGAGATGTCTGCCTGGTCGAGCCTGATGTATTGGAGTGCCACGGTGTGGCCGGCGATGATTGTTATATCTTGAAGGTTCGCGCTGCCGGCCCCAAAGATTTGGAAAGGCTGCTGGAGCGGATTCGCTGTAATGCCCAAGTATCAAAATCTGTGACCAGTATCGTGCTGTCGACGTTTAAAGAGGGGTCGCCGCTGCTGCCGAAAACGTAAGGCCTCAGGCGTGGTACGGAGAAGTTAGTTATGCACCGTGTATTATTTGACTAAACACCTATTTCAATTGGAGCAGATTATGGGATTAAACGTTTTTTTGTGGCTTGTCGTGTTGGCTCTGCTTTGGGGGCCGTCGTTTCTATTTATTAAGGTGGCTGTTCACGATATTCCACCGTTGACCTTAGCTGCAGCGCGGGTCAGCCTGGCAGCCGTACTGCTTTACGTTGTCTTACGGTTCCAGGGCCGCACTTTACCCAGGTTTGGACCAGTCTGGAAGCACTTTGCCGTGATGGGCCTGGTCTCGAACGCCCTGCCCTTTACCCTTTTTAGTTGGGGCGAGCAGTATATTGACAGTGCTCTGGCCGCTATTCTCAACGGAACAACGCCCATCTTTACGATTATCCTGGCCCATATCTTTACAGCTGACGACCGCTTAACGCCGGGCAAAACCATGGGCGTTGTGCTTGGGTTCGGCGGCATGATGGCCCTGCTGGCCCCGGCTCTTTTTGGCGGTGTAATTGCCACGACCTGGGGTCTTGTCGCCATAACCGTAGCCTCGGCCAGCTATGGCGTAGCCATCGTCTACGGCCGGCAGCATCTGCGGGGTCTGCCACCGCTGGTCGGACCGGCAGCCCAGCTGACCATGGCCTCGCTCTACCTGGTGCCCCTGTCGCTAACCATTGAGCGTCCCTATTTGCTGCCAACCCCATCGTGGACCGCCGTCGGGTCTCTGCTGACCCTGGCCATTTTTGGCACTGCTTTAGCCTTTGTAATCTATTACCGGATTATGGAAAACGCGAACGCCACGCATCTTTCGATGGTTACTTACCTGGTGCCGATTGTGGGCACTTTGTTGGGTGTGGTGGTCCTCCACGAACGACCCGGCTGGAATGCATACCTGGGCTGCGCTCTGATTATTTTGGGGGTGATGATCGTGAATGGGTTCTTCAAAGCCACGGGTTGGCGGCGGATGACGAGTGCCGTCGCCAGGCCGTAACTGTCCTACGGCCGCACGACACGACCAAGTTGATCCGTTAAGGACGGTCAAAAACGCCAAGATTATCGCATTTCTTGGCGTTTTGTTTTTCAGGATTTTTTTTCTGCCGGGATGCTGCGAGCAAGAGACAACCGCGTATTGCATAAGGCAACGGATTCACCGATTAATTTGGGCTTTTTTACGCTTTTAGTAAATTAGTATTATTGCAACTCACCCCCGTGAGTGCTAAACTAACAGTGAAAAGAAGATCTTCAGAGTACTGTTCAAACTAAATTCAAACCAAAATCTGCTACAATGGAGTGTAGCAGCAAATTACCTCGACGTTACACTTTTCCGAAAAACAATAATTATTGAGGAGAGAGGTTGAACCACTCAGTGAATTTTCCTTAGGCTAAGCGCGCCGGTCACAGCGTCTTTAGCTCAGGGAGTTTGGGCCTTGTGGAATAGGGCCTAGAAAGAGGTTCAACCGTGAAACGCCAAGCCAAATTACTGATATATCTTCTACTTCTATTTGCCATTGTTGGCCCTGCCTGTAGTTTGGCCTCTAATCTAACCGCATATCGTGAACAACCTACGCCGGTTCGGGCGCGGCGCTTAGCCGCACTGCCGACAGTTTCTCCGCTGTCTGCCGAACGGTCGCAGCCGGCGGCCAATAATCCGTCAGCCGCACCTGTGGCAGTTTCGTCGATTGAAGCGCACCCTGCCGCCGACATCGGCAGCAATTTTAACCGGTCCGGCTCAGCCTACATCGATACGGGCATGCGGTCAAGGTTTATTCCGGCCACCGGTGCCTCGCCGGTGAATACAAATCGTGCCGCCTCACAGGCTGCTGGCTTTTCCTCGGCAAGCAGGGCTAATGTCGCTCAGGTGAGCGGACAGACCACCCTATTTTCCCGCCGCCGCCGGCCAGCCACACCCACGCCGGACGGTGTAATTACCGCACTGATAAATGATCTAGTCGAAGCTGTTAGCGAGCCCACCGTAACGCCAACCCGTACTCGACTACCCACCATGACCACGACGTCCACCGCAACTGCCACGCCGACACCTACGGCCACGCCAACCAATACCGCTACCCCAACAATTACGCCGACGCCGACTGATACCGCTACCCCAACTATGACACCGCTGCCGACCGATACCCCCATCCCACCGACAAAAACACCGCTTCCGCCACCGACGACGACGCCTACGGCAACCTTTACGCCGGTACCGGAATATGATTACCTGCTGGCCGAGTTTTTCAACAGCCCCACTACCAATTCCTTTATCGTTGTTTATGTGGCCGTTGTTGATCCCAATGAGATACCAATCGGCGGGATGAAGATAGTCGGCACCCGGCTCGACCACAATCTGACTTACGAAAGCCTACTTACAACGTGGCACTATGAAGGCTACAATGCCCCGGCCCACGTCATGAAAAGCGGAAATGTTAAATTTGAGCCACCGGGTGGCATCGAAAACACGAGCTGGCGGCTATATTTGGCGGATGCCAACGGCAGTCGGATGTCGGACGACGTACAGTTTGATACGGACCAAAATGACAAGCAGTGGTACTTTGTTAAGTTTCGCCGGAAGTATTAGGCGACAAGGTCTGCCTGGTCGAGCCACATTTGCCCGCCGCATTCCGATTGGTCCCTGGTAACGGGCCAAGCCTAACTATAGCGCCCAATTTTCGCCAAAATGCCCCACACCCAATCCCCGTTGGGTCAGCCAAGCTCGTTCAGGTCCGTCTCGGTACAATGGGTTACTGTGGTTTAAATGGATGAATCGTACCTCACAATCAGTGCCGTCAAGCCGCTCGGCCGTATCGGTGACCAATGGGTGGGGTATCTGGCCGATATCTCGACCCGGCAATTCGATCGGGCTAAAAAAGCTGCCGTCAAGCAGAGCGATATCGACGTCGGCAACGGATGCGCCTAAGTCATTCTCCCACATATCCCAGCTGTCAATGTCCGGACAGTAGAATAACTGCCGCGTCGGTCCGGTCACGACAAAGGCCATCGTGTCGCTCAGCTCATCCCGGTGAGGAACCGGTACCGGGCGCAAGCGCAGGTTGGCGCATAAATTGACGTCAACGTTAGGCGTTAGTTGTTCTAGGCTGATATGGTTCCCCTGGATTAGCTGGGCCCACGGCGCATTTTCTGCCAGAAACTTCGCCATTTTAGGGCTGGCAAGAACCGGCAATGACTGCACATTCATAGCCTCAGGTCCTACCTGAATGAGCCCGGTATAGTGTCCCATGTGGGCGTGGGTAAGGATGATCCCGGCTAAGGGGCAGTTTGGAGCGAATTGGTGCAGCGCATCGACCTGCTCCCGAAAATCGGGTGTCGCGTCGATCAACCAACTCTGGTGGGAAGGGTGATCAACTAGGCCTAAACAGACCACCCATTGACGTTGAGTCGGATCTTTTCGCGCTCGCTCACACGTGGCGCAATAACAGCCTACTTGGGGCACACCGGCGTCTTGAGCTGTGCCGAGTAGGATGGCTTCAGTGGTCATTACGTTTCGACAAGTTCGCTAGAAACCGCTGCACAGACTCCTTAGCGGTTATTTCCCCGGCCAGGACTAACTCCTCATACTCCACGGTCCAGCGAAAAAGCCGGGGACGAGCCGTTTGCAATTCATTCATTATTAAGGGGGCCAGCGGACCACTTTCGCTCATAAAGCCACTTTCAAAAAAATCACGCTCGGTTTGTGTTCGGTCATAAGCAAGCCGAATGATTTTGGCCTGCCAGTCGCCGTCCTGGTAGATAAGTTGAGCATAGCTCACGCGTGGGTCGCCGTCAAATGGCAGCCCGGCGGACCCGACATTCACCACGATAGTGCGGTCGATTTGGCGGATTAGCGGCCAGTGGGTGTGACCCACGCATAGGAGCTTGGGTGGCGGTGCAATTTTTTGACGCAATTCCTCATCATTTGTTCGGGGAAAGATACCATCGCGTATACTCCGCATCGAGGCATGCACCACTCGCACCTCGTTTTTATCTAGGGTAAAAAAATTTTGTTGAAAGGGCATTGCTTTTAAGGCCGATATATCGCCATCAAGCTCGTGGTAGGTCCAATAAGCGTTTTGATAAATCTCGAAGAGGGGCCCTGTGCGGGGCGCTTCAGGGTGGTCATAGACAATGACATAATCCTCGTGATTGCCGCGAACGGTCAGCCAGCCGGCGGACTGCTGTTTTTCCAGTACGAACTGCAGACATTCGCGCGGCCGCGGGCCTCGATTTACAACATCTCCCCCAACGATGACCAAATCAGGCTGCCAGGCTTCGATATGGGCTGCGACTGTTTGCAAGGCGACATAATTACCGTGAATATCGGCCAGGACTGCTAATTTCATGGCTTGTTTCTGGTGTTATTTTATGATGAACAACCGGCTCAAGTGATCAAAGCACTTCTAAACATTGGGATAAATTGCCCGGAACTTTTATCTTATCTAACAGGAAGCGAATGGGCAATTCACCGCTAAAATTTTAGACAATTTCTGTTTCAGGAGCAACTGCCTCGGTTGTCGACCTAAGCTAGAGAAATTCGGGCGGACCGCGAATTCAAATCTAGACAAAATATATGCGTATGTGATATTATGGAGAAACACGGTTATTTTGGCCACACCTTAAATGAACCAACCCACCGAGATTGAAGGAAACTATGTCTAAAAGAAGCCACATACCCACGTTTAATATGAAAGTTGTTGTTCAAGAAACGGGGCTCAAACCTGATACGCTGCGGGCTTGGGAGCGCCGCTATGGCATGCCCAGTCCAAAAAGGACTAAGGGAGGGCATCGACTCTACTCGCAATACGAAATTGACAAGCTCAAATGGCTCGTAACGCGCCAAGAAGATGGGATGAGTATTAGCAAAGCAGTTGATTTGTGGAGTCAACTTGAGGCAGAGGGTAGAGATCCGCTGGAAGCGTTACCTGACTTGCCGGCAATGCCGGTCAAACCGGCCCGCGAACCCATTACAGGGGATATGCTTGTCAAATTACGGGCGGATTGGGTCGAAGCTTGCCTCCAATTTAACGAGGATCAGGCGCAGCATACCCTGGCCCAGGCGTTCGCGCTTTTTCCGATCGAGACCGTCTGTTTTGAGCTGTTGCAGAGAGGTCTAAACGAAATCGGCCAGGGTTGGTTCGAAGGGAGAGTGAGTGTTCAACAAGAGCATTTTGCCTCGGAACTTTCCTTGCGGCAGCTCGAGGCGCTGCTGGCCTCGGTGCCGGCTGCTCGAGGTAATGGCCAGCTTCTGGTCGCTTGTCCACCTAAAGAACACCACACCTTTAGCCCGCTGTTGCTTACGCTGCTGCTGCGCCAGCGCAATTGGGATGTCGTGTATTTGGGTGCAAACGTACCGGTTGAACGCTTAGAAGTGGCCGTGCGTACCGTCAAGCCGCAATTAGTTATTTTGATTGCCCAGACCCTTTATACGGCAGGTACGATGCTGGCTATGGCTAACCTACTTCACACCGAGAAAATACCCTTGGCTTTTGGTGGTGGTGTCTTTAATTACATTGAAGAGACCCGCACTCGAATGCCGGGCTACTACTTGGGCACAGAATTGAAAACCGCACCTGAGGTGATCAAAAATATCGTTCAAGCCAGGCCGCTGCTTCATGAGGAGTTTAAGGTGCCGTCGCAGGCCTATCAAAAAGCCGTGGCCCATTTTCGTAAGAAACGGGCCGCTATTGAAGCGCACGTCTATGAAGCGGTTCCTCTCGAAGATTTATCCGCGATTGAGCTTCGCAATGCCAACGAAGATCTGGGCAATAACCTTACGGCCGCGCTCACCTTGGGCAGCATGAGTGTGCTCGACGCAAACATCGAATGGGTTCAAGGTTTGCTGGTAAATTACCATTACCGGATGCCGGCTGAAATGATGAAAGCCTATATTCAGGCCTATTTTGAGGGGGTTAAGTTACATTTGGACGGGCGTGGCAAACCAATTCGAGATTGGTTTGAAGAATTAACACGTAGTGGTACCTAAACTCGTTAAAATAAGGATCATCCCACGCGACCGAAAGGGTGGTCATCGCACGAAATAGCCTTGTCTTCTACGAGGCCACTACTTGTAATTTGACAAATCCCGATTTCTAATTTATATTGCGTGGTCAAACAGAATATATTGTAGGGCTTAGGTGCTCATTGCCCCGGATGGCGTGAGCATAAACGGCGAAGCCGGTAACATGTTTGCAAGTCGACGGCTTGTATAACACCTGAAGTCCGGCGCTGTCCCGCAACTGTAGGGTCGGTATTAATCAACCAGTCACCCGCAGCCGGTAATCAGACCATCTGAATACTGACTGCTGACTGCTGACTACTGACCAAGCCAGGTCGACCGCCTAAGCCTGCACCATAAATACCTTCGTGGTAAAGGGGTGTGGTGCGTTGCGGTAACCTGGCAACTTCACACCTCCTTAAATGAGATAAGGGGGTGTTTTTATTATATGACCAGCAGGATGCTTGTCCATAAATAATCAAAAACAGAGGGGGTAACACCAATGAACAAAATAGCCGGTCAGGCTCCATTTTTGCCTATCTTGAAGCAAATTCCCCGGTTTGCCGGGACGGTGATGTTGGGAATACTGATGCTCGTAGGCGCTATTTCATTACTGCTGGCGGTCCCCGCCGAGGAAATGACGGCTGCGCCCAATACGATACCGCCGTTTCCGACGACGACGGAAGCCCTAAGTCAAGCCCTGAAGGCGTTGGTCACTCAATATCAAAATAGTGATGGTGGCTACACTAGCTTTAGCAATGGCGCCAATCAAGCGCCCTCTAACGCCGATGGTACAGCGGACGCAATCCTGGCCATTGCCGCGGCCAATTTCAACCCGAATGTAGCTTATCCGGGTCAAACCAAAACGCCGGTTCAGTGGATGAAGACGAACGCGGCTAATGTTGCTGCCTACGCTCAAACACGAGGTGACGCGGCAGGCAAGGTGGTGATGGCCTTAGTGGCAGCCAATCACAACCCTCGAAATTTTGCCGGTTACAACTTTGTGGTCAGCACGACCGATCAATTAGCGCCCTCAGGCAAATTTGATAACATTTTTAGCCCCTACGGCCAGGCCTTGGCTATGCTGGCTCTTACAGCTGGGTCGGAACCCATTCCCGCATCGGCCGTAAATTGGCTAACCAGCCAACAGACCATTACCGGTGACTTCGGGGCCGGCCCGGATGATACCGGCATGGCAATTATGGCCCTCTTGGCCAGCGATGTGGCCACAGACGACGGTGTCATTTTGAGTGCAACCACTTTCCTCGCAAATACCCAATTGCCCAATGGCGGTTGGCGACCCGACTGGGATACCTTCAATGCCGTAAACGCCAACTCCACGTCTTTAATTTATCAAGCGCTGTTGGCCTTGGGCGAAGATGTAGGTACCGGCAGCAGCTGGGATAAAGGGGGCAATACGCCGTTGAGCGCAATTTTGGAAATGCAGAATAGCACCGGGGCTTTTTTGTTTTTTGGGGCTGACAACTTTTTCTCAACTGCCCAAGGGATACCGGCTGTGGCCGGTAAGGTCTATCCGCTGCGTTCTGATCCGTTTCCAACGTTATATTTTCCGGTCATTCGAAAAAATTAATGGCCCGGATCGCCTTGCGGGCGACTCGACGGGATGTGGTTGTGGCGGGTCGCCGGGCTATGTAAGTTAAC
>JBFGLD010000032.1:0-13780 GCA_041576335.1 Anaerolineae bacterium
GAAACTCTGGCCACCACTGCGGAGGGCGTGTATGCCGGCGGTGACATCGCTTTTGGCCCACGCCTGATTATCAACGCCGTTGCCGACGGCCAGCGCGCGGCGCGGGGCATCCACGCCTATCTGCAAGATCTTCAGCCTCGTCGTGTCCGCAAAGGATTCTTCACCCCTATCTCTAAACGTGATTATCCAGATATTGGCCCGTTGCGTCACTATATGCGCTGGCCTCGCCGGCATCCCCCGGCGCTGCCCGTGGATCGCCGGATTGGGGTATCTCTGGTGGAAGTGGGCTACGACGAAGCTACCGCTCACCAACAGGCCGAGCGCTGCCTGATTTGTACGATCAATCCAATTTTTAACGGCGATTTGTGCATTCTATGTAACGGTTGCGTGGACGTCTGCCCCATGGATTGCCTGAAACTGGTGTCTGCCGCCGATCTCGAGGGCGATGAACGGGTTGCCGCTGTGATTGATCACTGGTCATCGGATCAGTCTGGCTCTACGGGACGTTCAGGGCACCTTCCGGCCAGCGCCGAAGGAGCGGCGACCTCGGCTATGTTACTGGACCCCACGCGTTGCATTCGCTGTGGTTTGTGTGCTGCCCGCTGCCCAACGGAGGCTGTCAAAATGGAGGCGTTTCGTTTCACTGAAGAGGTGTTCTTTATCGAAGCAGACACGTCCGTTTCAAGATGATTGGCTATACCAGATGAGAGTAAACCTCAGAAAGGAGGGCCAGACAATTCTGTCGAAAATCTATTTTTTCCAGTGGTAATTTGCTCGCTCACTCCTAAGAAAGTTGTGGTCCTGGCAAGCTGCGGTTCCGTTGGGCGCGCACGAAGAAAGCTCCTATTTCATTCTATTGAAGGAGGTATAACGTGAAAAAACATGTAACGACTGCAACAATCATAATGGGTTTGGCTTTAGTGATTGTCGGCCTGGTTATCATAGGCTGTGGGTCAACAGCTCCGGTCCCAACAGCGCCGGAACAAGTCTCGGCCCCCACGTCCCCACCTGAGCCGACGTCTCCACCAGAAGAGGAGCATGAAGAAGAACACGAACATGAGGAAGTCTTGGCAGGCGACCCGGTACGGGGTGGCCTGATGTATGACAAGTGGTGGGTGGTGATTGAGGCAGATGCACCTGCAGGAGATCATCCCTTGTGGGCAACACAGTCCACTAACACTCGCACTGGGGAAGACACCTGGCGCTGTAAAGAATGTCATGGTTGGGACTACCAGGGCGTAGACGGTGCTTATGGCTCCGGCTCGCACATAACCGGCTTTCCCGGCATCTTTGCTAGCAAAGACAAGCACGCTGATGAAGTGCTGGCTGCGATGAAGGGCAGCACCAATCCCGATCACGACTTCTCAACCATGATGGCTGAGCAAGACCTGGTTGACCTGACCCTGTTTATGACTCAGGCATTGATCGATGATTCGCAGCTGATCAACGATGACAAAACCTCGAAAGGCGACGTGGCCCAGGGCCAAACTTTGTACGATGATGTCTGCGCCGCCTGCCATGGCCCCGAGGGCAACGCCATTAACTTTAGCAGTCTTGACGACCCTGAATTCTTAGGACACCTGGCCCCCGACAACCCGTGGGAGTACATCCACAAAGTTCGCTTCGGGCAGCCCGGCTGGCCGATGCCTGCCGCTATGGCCAATGACTGGACGGACGAGGACGTAGCCGCTGTACTGGCTTACGCCCAAGGCTTTACCACGGATTCCCCGGTTAGCGGGGGTGGCCTACTGTACGACAAATGGTGGACCGTACTCGGGGTGGACGCGCCAACAGAAGATCAACCGCTGTGGGCCACGCAGTCCACCAACACTCGAAGCGGGGAGGACACCTGGCGCTGCAAAGAGTGTCACGGCTGGGATTATAAAGGCGTTGATGGTGCCTATGGCTCCGGCTCCCATATGACCGGCTTCTCCGGTATTCTGGACGCGGCCTCGATGTCGTCTGATGAACTGCTGGCCTGGCTCGACGGCAGCACCAACCCGGATCACGACTTCTCAGGGGTGATGGATGAATTTGCGCTTAACGCACTGGCCACGTTTATCCAGCAGGAAACCGCAGACATCGCCGCTTATGTTAATGAGGATAAGACGGTCAACGGCGACCCGGCCGCTGGCGAGCCATTATACGGTGCTACCTGCGCCTCTTGTCATGGCGTGGACGGTAAGAGGCTAAACTTCGGCGATGAAGACGAACCTGAATACGCGGGTACTATCGCTGTCGACAATCCGTGGGAGTTCTTCCACAAGGTCTCGCTTGGGCAACCGGGCACGCCTATGCCAGTGGGCAAAGCCATGGGCTGGACTATGGAGGACATTGCTAACTTGTTGGCTTATGTTCAAACCTTGCCAACCAAGTGAAGGCCTAACTTACCTTAACTCTTATCCTGTTGGGTGAGCTGGGAGACTGCCCCGGCTTACCCAACTAGTACTCATTGCAGAATAGGGTAGCAGACGCATCCCTATGCGTTTGCGGGGATTAGGGATGCCCCTCTCTACATTTCGCGATGAAAACCAACTTGGCTTGTGTTCCATTCAAGGGAGCAAACAGATGACCCTGCCTGAATTTTTCAATAAGCGCCTGTTTCAGTCCCGTTTGTGGCGCTCTTTTTTTCGACACGGTTGGCCTGACAACCCGCTCGATCGTTCGTTGGTGATGACCAGTAATATCTTTTTTCACCTGCACCCGGTCAAGGTCAGCCGCAAGAGTCTAAAATGGTCGTACTCATTTGGGCTGGGCATCATTTCGACAATTTTGTTCGGAGTGCTGGTCTGGACGGGTATTTTGCTAATGTTCTACTACGTGCCATCGGTGGAGCGAGCTTACTCGACCATGAAGGAGATTCAACTAGCGGTACCGCTGGGTCAATTTACTCGCAATCTACACCGTTGGGCGGCGCACGCGATGGTTTTAGCGGTGATCCTGCACATGGCGCGGGTCTTCTACACCGGAGCGTACAAGCCACCGCGCGAGTTCAATTGGGGGGTCGGCGTAATTTTGCTGCTGTTCACATTGGGGGCCAGCTTTACCGGCTATCTTCTGCCGTGGGACCAACTCTCATATTGGGCGATCACTGTGGGGACCAATATCGCCGGCTACGCACCCGGGGCCGGGCGGGTGATGCGCGAACTCTTGGTAGGGGGAACAGAAGTAGGACAGAATACACTCATCCGCTTTTACACCCTGCATGTCGCCGTTTTGCCGCTGCTCATTACCTTCTTTATGTCTTTGCATCTCTGGCGTGTCCGCAAGGACGGTGGGCTGGCTGCAAATGAGGCAGATGAATGACTCTTTTGCAGCAAAAACAGAGTTAACTGTGGAGAAACCAATGGCTGATGAGATCCACGTCACGGACGAAATCTTTCCCAAAGATAGCAACAAGAGCTATGCCTTAGTCGAACTGATGCGCGGCGATGGTCCAATGGTGGACAAGGGGCCCGAAGACACGGTGTTTTCCTTTCCAATCGTGCTGCTGTGGGAGATCATCTTGTTATTTGGCGTAACCCTGGCCATATTTCTGTTTTCCTTACTAAAACAGGCGCCCCTGGAGGAAATTGCCAATCCAATGGTTACCACCGATCCGGCTAAAGCCCCGTGGTACTTCGTGGGCTTGCAGGAGTTGTTGGAACATATGCATCCAACGTTGGCCGGCATCATCATTCCGGCCATATTGGTCTTGTTCTTGATCGCCCTGCCGTACATCGACTATTCCCGAGACAAAGTTGGGGTCTGGTTTTCATCGCAGCGCGGCAAGTGGATTACGATTTGGACAACCATATACACCCTGATTGTTATGCCGGCTTACATCCTGTTGGACGATATGTTTACACTGCGGGAACTGCTGCGGGAAAGCGTACCCCAATGGCTGACCCAGGGGTTGCTGCCGGCCAGCATTTTGGTCTTGCTGGTCGTATTACCCTTGCTTGTCCTGTGGCGAATGAAAGCAAACCGGCGCGAGCTGATGCTGGCTCTGTTTACCATGATGCTCACCTCGGCCGTGGTTTTTACTATTAGCGGCTTTCTGTTCCGGGGGCCGGGCTTTAAACTGTACTGGCCCTGGGATATGCCAGCCGGATACAATCCTTGGGCTGAACTTTAATGATATTTGGCAACCGGTAACCGGCGACCAAATGGAGCGCCAGGCATGAATATTAATCAAAAAAGAACAAGACTAATCAGGCGACGGGAGTTCCTTGGGGTTGCCTGGGCAGTTGCCTTGCTGGGGCTATTTGGGCAAGCAGGTGTAGGCTTATTTAAGTTTTTCAAACCATCTATCGAGCCTGGGGCGTTTGGCGGCAAGGTAGTTGCCGGCCAAGTTGACGAATTTCAACCCGGTACGGTTAGTCACGTGCGCAAAGGGCGCTTTTACATTTCACGCCTGGGAGATGGCGGTATGATGGCCCTCTGGCAGCGTTGCACGCACCTGGGATGTACGATACCCTGGCGTGAAAGTGAAGGGGAATTCCTTTGCCCTTGTCACAGCTCAATTTTCAATACGGTTGGGGAGGTCGTCAGCGGTCCGGCGCCACGTCCCATGGATACGTTCCCCATCGAGATTCTTGACGGACAGGTTGTAGTCGACACCGGTCAGGTCATTGAGCGCCAGGACTTTGACGCCTCGCAAGTGTATTACCCGAGTTGAGGTGATCCCATGCGATCTCAAGAAAACTATACTTCCTTTTTAGCCGTTGGCTTCGGACTAACGCTGGCCATTCTAATTGTTTTTCAAATTTACATTTTTCGTGAGCCGGCGCGCATCCAGGTAGACCAGGCGGCTGACCGGCGAGCCGCGGAATTAGCCGGGCACGACTTGTATGCAGAAAATTGTGCTACCTGCCATGGCGAGAATGGGGAAGGAGCAACCGGACCGGCCTTCAATTCGCGGGAGTTGCTCAAGACGACCAGCGATGAAACTCTGTTCAACCTGACTCGTACCGGCATACCCGGCACCACAATGCCGGCCTGGGGCCAGTCGTTTGGAGGCCCTTTTACCGATCAAGAAATTTCTCAGATGGTAGCTTTTATTCGGGTCTGGGAGCCGACCGCACCGGAACTTACTCCCGTGGAGATAGTGCCCGACCCCATTCAAGGAGCGGGGATCTATGCCCGAACGTGCTTTGTCTGCCACGGCGAAAACGGTCTGGGTACCGAAGACGGACCGCCGCTGAATGACTTGGCCCGGCTTGAGAAATTTGACAATGCCTGGTATCGCAACACCATTGCCCAAGGACGTCCGGCCAAGGGCATGCCTACCTGGGGTACGGTGCTGTCGCCGGCCCAAATTAATGACCTGGTCGCTCTCATGGCTGTCTGGCGTGAAGGTGAATCGGTCTCTCCCGCCATCTCACTGGCAACGTATCTTACCAATGCCCTGTTTGCGATGCGCGAATTCGATCGCATTGATGCTGAGTTTTATCTTAATGCCGCCTTGACTCAGGCCGACCGTTCTCAAGCAGCAGAAATCCGGGATACTATTAGTCTGGTTCAGGAAAATCGTTTGTTCGAAGCTGATGCTCGGCTGGTGGCCTTGCTACCCCCGGAAGAGATGGGCCAGGCCGCGTTCGAGAGCAATTGCGCGCAATGTCATGGCTCTGACGGCACCGGCGGTTCGGGCCCCAACCTCCATTCCAACGTATATGTTCAATCGAAAAGTGATCAGGAGTTGGTTGACTTTATGCTGGCTGGTCGAAAAGGGACAGCAATGGACAGTTTCGAAGGAATTCTGACTGAAGAGGCACTACACAATGTAGTTGCTCTGCTGCGCACCTGGCAGGAATAGTTGTCTGCTGAGCACCGCCCCCAAGCTGCACCTTTGTTACCTGATTAACAAAATCGAAATACTCCACCCTAATCCTATACCTCATTTCCACTCAATTTGACAAGTTCCTTGCCTGTCCGGTATAATCGGACATATATTCAGTATTATAACAAATATTTTCAGTATATTATCATTGACAAAGGTTTTATCTTGACGAATCATAATGAAGAATTAATAGGCTCTAGATTAATGGCTTTGCGAACTCAGCGAGGGTTAACGCTTCAGCAGCTTGCTGAAAAGTGCGATTTAAGTATTTCTTTTCTGAGCCAGCTGGAACGGGACAAAGTCAATGTCTCAGTGGTAAACTTAAAGAAGATTGCGACGGCGTTGGACGTTGGCGTGGCTTCTTTCTTTAACAGCCGCAATCTGCTATCAAAGGGAATGGTCACCCGAGCCAAAGAACGGCGGCAGCTCCAGTTGACCGGCGTGGGCTGGCAAATTGAAGCTTTATTGCCCGAGGATGCCACTCGCTTAGAAGCTTTTCTGGTGCGTGTTGCGCCGGGTGAGGCTGACAATACGGCCTACCCCCATCAAGGTGAAGAATTCAGCTTAGTCTGCCAGGGATCAATCCGCTATACCGTTGGAGACGAGTGTTACGAGTTGGCGGCAGGTGACACAATTTTCCACAAAAGTAATATTCCGCATCAGTGGCAGAACCGTGGCGAAGAAGAGGCTGTGGTGTTAACCGTAGCCACGCCGTCCGGATTCTAGGGTTCTAAAAAGGAGCTTTTTTGCTATGGATCAACTTGCTTTGTTAGGCGGTGAGCCTGTTCAGAAAGCTGAATTTCCGGCCTGGCCTCAGTATGATGATCAAGAACGTCGGGCGCTGACGGACGTATTAGACAGCCACGTATGGTGGCGTACCCCCGGCACGCAAACCCTCCAATTTGAGAATGAGTTTGCCCGGTATCAAGAAGCCAAACACGGGATCGCCGTGACCAACGGCACAGCTGCGCTCGAAGTATCTCTAGCTGCCCTGGGTATCGGGCCAGGCGATGAGGTCATTGTCCCCGACTTCACCTTTGTGGCCACGGCCAGCGCGGTCCTTTTTGCCGGAGCTTTGCCGGTCTTGGTCGATGTTACCCCCGACATTTATTGTCTTGATCCTGATTTGGCAGAAGCAGCCATTACCGAACGGACCAAGGCCATTATTGTGGTCCATATGGGCGGTCATCCGGTCGATCTGGATCGCTTCCTGGATATTAGCCAAAAGCACAATCAATATTTAATCGAAGACAGCGCCCACGCCCACGGCAGCGCATGGAAGGGAAAAAAGATTGGGGCGCTGGGCGATATCGGTACGTTCAGCTTTCAGCAGAGCAAGCTCATAACCGCCGGGGAAGGGGGCGTCATTATTACCAACGATGACGAACTAGAACGATGGGCCCGTTCGGTTCACGATTGTGGGCGGATGCCCAGTGAATGGTTTTATTCCCATTTTATCTACGGCTCAAACTACCGGCTTAGCGAGTGGCAGGGTGCGATACTCAGGCAGCAACTCAGCCGGCTTGACCAACAGACTGCCCAACGCAACAAAAACGCGGCCTATTTAAACGAGGCTTTAGCAGAGATTGAAGGGATCACCCCCCAAGCCCGCGACCGGCGCTGTACGTGCAACGGCCACTATGCTTACATCTTCCACTACGAAAAAACAGCCTTTGCCAATGTACCCACCGAACGCTTTAGTGAAGCTTTGGAAGCAGAGGGCGTACCAACGCAGGCCAGCTACCCACCCCTGCACGATTTAGCTGTTTTTCAGAGTGGTGAATATCGGAAACGTCTTTGCGGCCAACAGCGTAACCAAGAGCACGCCTTTCTCCGGGGAGATTTCTCCAACACGCTAAGAGCTGCGTGGGAGACAGTTTGGCTCGTCCACCGGGTTCTGCTTGGCACTGAGGAGGATATGGCGAAAGTGGTAGAAGCTATTCGTAAAATTCAGCGCCATGCTAAAGCCCTATTGTAAGGCAGGCCTGGATGACTAACCAACACCCATCTTTGGAGATTCGGCGCTGGTTGGGCGCGGACGGGCCGGCGGCGTGCCAACCCAGTTGTCGAGCGCAAACGCCGGTCTAACAACGGAGACAAACGTGGAGCCAATAACCGGATCGAGGTCATCAAAGAATAGTGCTGATGTGGTGGTCATCGGCGGCGGGGTGATTGGTACAAGTATCGCTCATTATCTCGCCCGGCGCGAATTTGGGCGAATAGTCGTGCTTGAACGCGAAACGTTGGGCAGTGGCAGCACCGGTCGATCGGTGGCCAGCATTGATCTGTTTTCCCTGCAGCCGGCTGCCATTAAATTACAGGCGCGGGCCTATGAAATCTTTGCTCATTTTAATGAATTACTCGGTGAGGCGTGTGGTCTGGTTACAACAGGCTTTGCAGTGCTGGCCGACTCTAAACACAGCCCTGCCCTGAAAAGGGCATTCAGCGTGACACAGGCAGCCGGCATAGAGGTCCAACTTTTATCATCCGCCGAATTTGCCGGGTTGGAGCCCGCCGCTGTTATTGAAGATCTGGCTTTGATCTGTTATGTTCCGGCCGGTGGCTACGCTGATCCCGTGCTAACCACGAATTCCTTTGCCGCGGCAGCCCGCCGCTCCGGTGTTATGATCCAGCAAGGTCGACCGGTGACCGGCTTAACCTGCACCGGCGGCAGGATAACTGAGGTAAAGACCGCTTCCGGCTCAATCTCCACGCCGGTCGTCGTGATCGCTGCCGGACCATGGAGCGGGCGGCTGCTCAACACATTTGGCTTTGACGATCTGGGGCTGCTCGCACGCCGGCATGCGGTGATCTCTCTGCGCCGCCCGGCTGATTTTAGCCCACCCCAGCTCAGCATCCTTGATATACCAAATAATATCTACGCCCGGCCGGAAACCGGCGGGCTTACGCTGGCAGGTTCCATGGATCCGATGGTGGGTTACGATCCGGTTGAACCCGATGATGACCATGGACGCATCACATCTGCCTACACCTTATGGACTGCTGAGCGGTTAGTACAACGCTATCCCGCACT
Organism: Anaerolineae bacterium; assembly: GCA_041576335.1. Classification (GTDB taxonomy): domain Bacteria; phylum Chloroflexota; class Anaerolineae; order 4572-78; family J111; genus JANQQF01. Next base: position 8,856 of record JBFGLD010000032.1, read on the forward strand.
CGAGGCAAGTGAGCTTCGCGGCGGTTGGTCCGGGCTCATTACGACCTCACCCGATTGGCAACCCGTGCTTGGCGCACTACCTGAAATATCCGGCGTATATATTGCCGCGGGCTTTAGCGCGCAAGGCTTCAAGATGAGTCCGGCGGTTGGCGATCTAATGGCGGGGTTGATTGTTGGAGAAGAAGAAGCGGCTGACATCTTGGCTCCATTTCGTCCAACCCGGTTTAAGGAGGGTCAAATGCTGACGACCGGCGAGTTTGGTGCGTTAGGCTAAAGTCCGGCCTTTCAAAAATGAATCAGCCAACCTGCCGACAATAAGGCCTTCATACAGATGAAAGATGGTTTCAGTGGATGTGAAATTGGGCTGCAAAAATTTAGCGGCTGCTGGGGGCGCACAGGTTAACATCGTGCGCAGATACCGCTGCATATACGGATCGTGTCGACCGGCCCAACTTTCTAAGGTGATTGCTTTGACCAGGGTTTCATGATGCAAAATCGAAAAACCGACTGTCGCCAAGACATCAAGCCACTCATTGAGGGTGAGACAGCGGTGATGGCTAGGGTCTCGCAGCTTTTCAAAAGCATTCACGTAATCTCCCGCCGGGCCGGAAGGGACGATATTATCGACGACGGCCAGGGTGCCGCCGGGTTGAAGAACTCGGGCCGCCTCGGCTGCAAAGCCCGTAACGTTATTAAAATGGTGTGGGGCGATCCGGCACGTAACCAGATCAAATGACATATTCTGGTAGGGCAAAGCTTCGGCCTCGGCATACTCGAATGTAATGCAGGGCAAACCTCGCGCTTCGGCTTCCTGCCTGGCCAAGTTAAGCATCTCCGGGGTAATATCGGTGGCCCAGACGTGGCTGACGTGCGGCGCAAAGGCGAAAGCGGTGTGACCTACTGCGCTGGCAATGTCCAGTACCCGCCAGTGAGGTTGCGGCTTGACCAGCGCTACCAGCCTGGTCAAGCTCTCTCCCTTGGCGTGGACTTTGTTGTGGATATATTCGGCAGCGTTAGCCCCGAATTGTTGTTTAATCAGATCATGGCTTTTTGTTCGTTCGTTGTCTCTCATCAGCTTGACCGGTAATCGATTGTCCAACCCCTCCGGACGGCTATGATATGACCACCCCTTCCGGGGTCGGCGTAGTGGCCGGACTAAACGGAAAAACAGGGCCATCGGTGCAGGTGAGCCAACCCTGTCCTACTTCGCAAGTACCACATAAGCCCAGGGCACATTTTATGGTGGATTTCCAAGCTAATTGAACCTCTCTCTTTTGGCTTAGACTCCGCTCAGCAACGGCCTGTAACATCTCCGTTGAACCGCTGGCATAGATCACTTTTGGTTCGCACCCTGCTGCCGCCGCCACCCCGGCGATGGCCTCCGTCACGGATCTCAGCCGGCCCTCCGCCCTATCTCCCGTTAGCAACTGCAGCGAAACGTCGAGTGCCTCGAACCCCGCGACGAGGGTCAGATCTGACGTGCTCTTGGCGCTCAGAATGACCGAAATTTGATGACCCGCTGCTTTGGCCCGCCTGGCCAGGAAGAGCAGCGCACCTACGCCATAATCTTCGCCAATCAGCAGCAGGTGTTCTGATGAGGTCGTTGGAAGTTGATAGCCTCGACCAAACGGCCCCCGAATCCAGATAAAATCGCCCACCTGCCGCTGGTGTAAAGCCCGGGTAAACGGCCCAACAGCGGCGATCGTCAGAGTGACTGGGTTTGCCTCAGCCAAGGCGAAGGGTTTATCATCCAGATCAGGCAGCCAGGCCATTACGAATTGGCCGGGTTCTGCCTCAAGTTTGCCATCTAACACGAACGTTTGGGTATAAGCATTTTCAAGCCGAATTTCGACAATGTGCAAAGCCCGGTGTCGGGAACCATGGTACCTGAACGCCATCTCGCTTTCTCGGTTTTGGCTCATCGATGACTTTTACCTCGCAGTGCTGCAATCGATGGAACATCGTGTTGCTCCATGAAACTCATCAATTCTTCACCAATCTGCCGCATCGCCGATATGCCTCGATAATGGATGGCCGTACCGACGCCAACCACGCTGGCGCCAACCATGAGCATTTCGGCCGCATCCTGTCCGGTCGAAACGCCACCAACGCCAATAATCGGCACAGACACAGCCTGAGCAATCTCATACACACAACGCAAGGCGACAGGTTTCAAGGCCAGACCGGAGATGCCGCCGCTCTTATTGTGGAGAACCGGCTTCCCGGTGACCGGATCAACAACCATACCGGGCATGCAGTTGATAGCAGTGATCGCATCCGCTCCGGCTTCAACGGTCGCTGCCGCAATCCGGGCAATATTGGGCACGTGTGGCATTAACTTGACTGAAACGGGACAGGTAACAGCTTTTTTCACCACTTCGGTCACAGCCGCCGCACTTTCAGAGGTGGCGGCAAAGGGCGTGCCAAAGTCATCGTGAACGTTGGGGCATGAAATGTTCAGCTCGATGATATCGGGTTGGCTCTCGGCAATCGTGCGAGCCACTTCGCCAAATTCGGCGACAGTTCCGGCAAAAATGCTGGCAATCAGGGGCGTTTCGAGGAGCTGTAATTGCTCTTTGGCTTCGCTCAAGAATTTCACTTGACTCTTGACGCCAGGGTTGCTCAGTCCAACCGCATTCAACACGCCGCCCTCAAAGGCAATCACCACCGGATTAGGGTGGCCGGCCCGAGGAACCGGACCGCAGCTTTTGGCGGTGACCATGCCTGCCCCGTTACGCGCTACCCGACCGAGCAGCGAGACGCTCGTGCCAAGAATACCCGAGGATAATACGAGCGGCGTACGCAGTTGAAATCCCAAAAATTCACAGGTAAGTTTCTTGTGATCCATCAATTTATCCATTTAATTTCGACTCTAGATAATTTCTAACAGCGGCCAGCTGCTCGGTCGAAATCCGATTTTCCCGATGTAAGCTCTCTATGATTTCAGACAGGTGAAAGGCTGTATGCAAATTGTAGCCTTTCGCGGCCAGACGTTTCCGTGCGCCTTGCTCCCGGTCAATCAAGACGGCGACATCCGACACGACCAGGCCGGCTGCTTCTAACGTTTCAATTGCTTTCAAGGCGCTGCCCCCTTGAGTCACCAGATCCTCGATAATCACCACCTTTTCCCCGGCGGAAAAGATCCCCTCGATGGCTCGACCGGTACCGTGGGCTTTGACCTCTTTGCGGGGATAAATGAGCGGGTGGTCAGTAACCAGAGCGACGGCGGTGCCGATGGTCAGAGCAGCATAAGGGACGGCGGCGAGGCGATCAAAGGTCAAGGGTTTGATCAGTTCAGCATAAGCCAGCGAAACCTCTTTCAGGAGTGCGGGTTTGGTTATAATCCGTCGAAGATCGATATAAACGGGTGACTGCAAGCCAGAGACCATAGTGAAGTTTCCGAACTGAATACAGCCAAGCTCATATAACCGGATCAACAGGTCGGTTCGAGCAAAGGAATCGGTTGGCATGGCAGGTAGACCTTTCCCCAAGTCGGGTGATCAAACGATTTGCAATTCAGCTTTGGTCACTTGAATTATTAACTGTGCAAAATCACGGCTCCCACTCCATAGCCTGCTAACGCTCGTCGTGGCTCCTTTTCCTTTGAGGCGTACTCCAGCGCTGAAACAGGTCTTGCGGCACAACTCGATGTCAAATAGATCCAGAATACGGTTAGCCGTTTGATTAATCATGTCATCCAACGTTATGAGTCTCATCCCCGGCTCATCTCCTTAAGATTTTGACGGTTACATCGAATTTCACTTACTTTCCTTGATTTTCTTTAGAATTTTTTCCGGAGTAAGGGGTAAATCGAAAATACGGACACCCGTTGCTGCAGCCACGGCATTGGCCACCGCCGGGGCCACGGTAGGGATGGTGCTTTCGGCCACACCGTGGAGGTCACCTGCACCGTGAGGGTCTTCCATCTCCTCAGAAGTTAGCCGAGCCGGAAGGTCCATCATTGACGGAATGAGGTAATCCCCTAAATTAGCGTTCGTGATTTGACCGTGATCGTAATGCAACTCCTCAAACAAAGCCACGCCTAGACCCATAGTGACATTGCCCTCGGTTTGGAGGGCTGCCGTCGTCGGATTGATCACTTGACCGGCGTAGGTGCCGGCGTGAAAATTGGTGATTCGTACCCGTCCCGTCTCCTGGTCAACTTCGACGACGGCCGCCCCAACCCCCTGGTGCCAATGTACCGAGCCTTTACCTTGATAGGTTTCAGGGTCGAGACCTCCTTGGGTAATAAAGGCCGCTGATCCCATCAGCGAAGATTTTCCGGAACGTTCGACCACTTCAGGCCAAGACAGAGTGATGTCAGGTTGTCCGCGTACGCTCACCTGCCCCTGATCAACCATCAGATCCTCGGTACGGGCCTCCAGTAGATCGGCGGCCGCTTCGGCCAACTTCTGCTTGAGGTCTTGAGTCGCTAGCCTTAGGGCGTTACCCATAGAGAAGGTCGAACGGCTAGAATTGGTAGCCATATCAAAGGGGGTGATGGCGGTATCGGGGTTGACGATACGAATTTGCTCCAAGGGGATACCCAAAGCATCGGCAGCGATTTGGCTCAAGACAATTTTGCTGCCTTGACCTAACTCGACCGTACTGACCAGCAGTGTACAGGACCCATCCGCCTCCAGGCGAATATCGGCTTTGGAGGTTGAGGGCGTGGTTGTACTCTTGAGCGTAACGGCAACACCGCGACCAATGCGCTTGTTGTTATTCGTCGTCGTTAGCCTGCCCCAACCGATTTTTCGGGCCGCCGCTTTAAGCAGTGTCTTGTAATGCATATCGTGCATCGTTTCGCCGGTGATAAAGGTATCGCCATCTTCCAGTAGATTTTTGAGCCGCAGTTCGACCGGATCAAAGCCTAACTCGCGGGCAATGATGTCGAGTTGCGACTCGCCCGCCCAGGTCACTTC
>JBFGLD010000033.1:0-13681 GCA_041576335.1 Anaerolineae bacterium
ATGGCAAAGTTTCCGGCCTTATCCAAAACATATGCGACACCGCCCGACATACCCGCCGCAAAGTTGCGTCCGGTACTCCCCAGAACCACTACCCGACCACCGGTCATGTACTCACAGGCATGGTCGCCTACCCCTTCGATGACGGCATGGACCCCGCTATTGCGTACACAGAATCGCTCTCCGGCCATGCCCCGAATATAGGCCTGGCCACTGGTCGCGCCATAGAAGGCAACGTTGCCAATGATGATGTTCTCTTCGGGCACAAAGGTTGACCCTGTGGGCGGATAAACAATCACTTTACTGCCGGAAAGTCCTTTGCCAAAGTAATCGTTGGCATCGCCTTCCAAGACAAAGGTTAAGCCCTGAGGGGTGAAGGCGGCAAAGCTTTGCCCGGCTGATCCCTGAAATCGCAATCGAATCGTATCTTCGGGCAAGCCCTCAGCCCCGAAGCGACGGGTAATCTCGCTGCCCAAAATAGTGCCGACTACCCGATTGGTGTTTCTAATCGGCAGCGTAGCGGCCACCGGTTCGGCATCTTCCAGGGTCGGTTTGCACAGGTCAAGAAGGACCTGATTATCCAGCGCCTTTGCCAGGCCATGGTCTTGGGGAATTTGGCAATAGCGGCCAATATCCTGGGGCACATCCGGCTGGTAGAGAATGGTCGACAGGTCAATACCTTTGGCCTTCCAATGCTCAATAGCTTTATGCATCTCTAGCTTGTCCGTGCGACCAATCATCTCGTTGACGGTACGAAAGCCAAGTTGGGCCATGATTTCGCGTAGTTCTTGGGCAATGAAGTACATAAAGTTGACAACGTGAGCCGGGTCGCCGGTAAATTTATTGCGTAACTCTGGGTTTTGGGTAGCGATACCCACCGGGCAGGTGTCAAGATGGCAGACGCGCATAATAATGCAGCCGAGCGCTACCAGCGGGGCCGTAGCAAAACCGAACTCTTCTGCGCCCAACAAAGCAGCGATGGCCACATCACGTCCGGTCTTTAACTGACCATCGGTCTCAATCACAATCCGGCTGCGGAGGTTATTCAAAACCAGGGTTTGATGCGTCTCAGTCACGCCCAACTCCCAGGGCAAGCCAGCGTGCTTGATGCTGGACTGGGGCGAGGCGCCCGTGCCGCCATCATGACCGCTGATGAGGACCACATCGGCATGGCCTTTGGCTACCCCGGCGGCGATGGTGCCAACCCCCACCTCAGAGACCAGTTTGACGTTAATTCGGGCATGCTGGTTGGCGTTTTTGAGGTCGTGGATTAACTCCGCCAAATCTTCAATTGAGTAAATATCGTGATGAGGTGGGGGCGAAATCAAGCCTACGCCCGGTGTTGAGTGACGAACTTTGGCAATCCAGGGATACACTTTGCGGCCCGGTAACTGACCACCCTCGCCCGGTTTTGCCCCCTGCGCCATTTTTATCTGCAACTCCTTAGCTTCAACCAGGTATTGACTGGTGACGCCAAAGCGACCCGAGGCCACCTGCTTGATCGCGCTGTTGCGGGAGTCGCCGTTGGGGTCAGGCATGAAACGGGCCGGGTCTTCGCCGCCTTCGCCGGTGTTGCTTTTACCGCCAATACGGTTCATGGCAATAGCCAGGCCCTCATGGGCTTCTTTACTGATAGAGCCATACGACATGGCCCCGGTCTTAAAGCGTTTGACAATTTCTTCAACCGGTTCAACCTCATCAAGTGGAATTGGCTCAATATCAGACTTAAATGCAAGGAGGCCGCGTAATGTCCCCAGATGTTTGGTCACATCATTGACTTCAGCCGAGTATTTCTTAAAGACGGCATAATCATTTGTGCGGGTGGCAAATTGCAGGCGGTGAATGGTTTGAGGGTTGAATACATGATATTCGCCGTCCCGCCGCCATTGGTACTCGCCGCCAACAGGCAAAATCTTATGGCTCTGAGATTTGCGGTCGGGGAAGGCCAGATTATGGCGACGCTTAATCTCTTCAAAAACTTCGGGGAGACCAATACCTTCTACTCGGGTGGGGGTCCAGGTAAAGTATTTGTCCACCAAGGCTTGGTTTAAGCCCAACGCTTCAAAAATTTGAGCGCCGCAGTAGCTCTGCATGGTTGAAATCCCCATTTTGGACAGGACTTTGACAATGCCTTTATTGGCGGCCTTAACATATTTGTACTCGGCGGTCGGATAATCCAAATCAAGCAGCGAGCCATCCTCAATCATATTTCGCAGGCTATCATAGGCCAGATAAGGATTGATGGCCGTGGCCCCGTAACCAATCAGTACCGCGAAGTGATGGATCTCGCGGGCTTCCGCCGTTTCCACAATCAGGGCGACCTGGGTGCGCGTTTCGGCCCGGATGAGGTGGTGGTGCAAGCCCGAAACAGCCAGAGCTGCCGGAATGGGGGCATCTTCGGCGTTAATACCGCGGTCAGAGAGAATGAAGATATTGATCCCGGCCTCAATAGCAGTATCGGCTGTGGCGTACATCTCTTCTAAGGCTTTTTCCAAGCCTGCCGCGCCTGTGTTGATGTTAAAGAGCATCGGCAAGGTTAGAGATTTGAAACCAGGCGCTCGAATGTGGCGGATTTTAGCCAGTTCGGCGTTGGTTAAAATGGGAGTCTTGAGTTTGATCTGGTGACAACTAGCCGGCATGGTCTCCAGCAAGTTGAGTTCGGTGCCCATCACCACTTCGCTGGAGGTGACCAACTCTTCTCGAATGGCATCGAGCGGAGGGTTTGTCACCTGGGCAAAAAGCTGCCGGAAGTAGTTATAGAGCAGTTGCGAATGATTGGAGAGGACCGCAGCCGGCGTATCATCGCCCATGGCCCCCAACGCTTCAACACTATTTTCAGCCATGGGGCCGATCAGCAAGCGCAGCGTTTCAAAGGTGTAACCAAAAGCTTGCTGTTGAGTCAAAATCTGGTCGGCGGGAATGGGCAGCTCGCCTTCAGCATGGGGCAGTTCTTCCAGCGTGAGCAAGTATTGGTCAAGCCATTCACGGTAGGGGTGCTCGGTTGCCATCTGCTGCTTTAGCTCTTCATCAGAAATGATGCGCCCTTGAGCCGTATCAACCAGAAACATGCGGCCCGGTTCAAGACGGTGCTTGAACAGCACTCGTTCCGGGGCGATATCCAGGACACCTACCTCGGAGGCCATAATGACGGTTTCAGGCTCGCCCGCCTCATCTTGGGTGACATAATATCGAGAAGGGCGTAGGCCGTTGCGGTCCAGCACGGCCCCCACAACGGTGCCATCGCTGAAGGCGATAGAGGCGGGACCATCCCACGGCTCCATTAGACAACTGTGGTACTCGTAAAATGCCTTCTTTTCGTCGCTCATGGTTTGATGATTGGACCAGGGTTCAGGAATCATCATCATGGCAACATGCGGTAGAGACCGACCACTGAGGGTCAGGAATTCTAAACTGTTATCAAAAATGGCGGTATCGCTGCCGTTAACATCAATAATAGGCAGAAGTTTGGGTAAATCGTCGCCAAACAGCTTGGAGGCAAAGGTGGATTGGCGAGCGTGCATCCAATTCATATTGCCCCGCACTGTGTTGATTTCGCCGTTGTGAATCAAATAACGATAAGGATGGGCCAGTTCCCAACTGGGAAAGGTGTTCGTGCTAAAGCGAGAGTGGACAATGCCAATGGCGCTCTCAATAGCGGGGTCACACAACTCGGCATAAAAGGTGTCTAACTGCTCAGGCATGAGCATACCTTTGTATACAATCGTTCGGGCCGACATGCTAGGAATGTAGAAAATATCGCCGCCGGGAACATCGCCATAACGAATTTGCCTTTCAGCCTGCTTACGGATGACGTACAGTTTACGTTCAAAGGCTAGACCATCGTCAGCCGGTGTCAGCGCTGTTTCGTTACGCCCGATAAAAACCTGGCGGACAACCGGTTCCCTTAATTTGGCCGTGGTACCCAGCAACCTACCATCGGTAGGGACCGTCCGCCACCCGAGCAGTTCCTGGCCTTGCTCCTTTATAATAGCTTCAAACCGGGCTTCGCAATCCAGCCGCTGGGTCTCGTCAGTGGGCAAATAGACCATGCCTACGCCATAGGCGCCGGGTTCAGGCAGATTAATGCCCAAGGCGACACATTCCTGGACAAAGAATTTGTGCGGCAACTGGAGTAAGATCCCCGCACCATCGCCGGTGGTCGGTTCAGCCCCCACGGCGCCCCGGTGGGTTAAATTCAGTAAAACGTTGATGGCTTGTCTGACAATGGTGTGAGACCTATTGCCTTTGATATCAACCACAAACCCAACGCCACAAGCGTCGTGTTCAAAGTTGGGGTCATACAACCCTTGTTTGGGTGGTAACCCATTTCGCCCAAACTGGCCCGATTTTTTGACTGTTCCTAGCATGTGACATCTCCTCCTGCTGATTATAATTTGTGAATCTACTGGCGCTGATTTTTGATAACTCAAGGTGCCATATAAAAACTCAGTTTTTCCAAAAGAGACTAGGATTTAGCCTTATCTGAATATTTTTAGGTCTGAGCAGAAAATGCGCCAAAAAACCGAGTTTCTGAATTGGACGGTAACTTGGACGAAGGATAAAAAAACCACCAAAAACGTAATATTAGATCGTCTTTGATGGCAGTGGGCATATAAATACGTCGTTGCAATGAGCAAATCTGAGGTTTGTCTATAAGCGATGCTGTGCTGACACCTCTTTCTTCATGTGGTTTCTCCTGTGTAGGATTGATCTGTTGTGCTGTGGTGAAGCCACAAATCCCGACACAGAAATAACAAAACTTCGTCAACGTCGAAACTTAGGATGCTATAGTATAATAGCGACTAGAGAATTTGTAAAATTGGCTAGTGCATTTCTAACAATATTGTAGATATCGGCCTACCAAGTCTTGAGTGATAATAAATTGTGTGGCCGGCTATCCTCTTACCTGCTTCAGCATGTTGTCTAACATTTCTTCGGGGGTGATGGACAGCACGCCCTCCTGAAAATGCAGGACGCTGAGCAACGGCATATCCATCATAAAGCCCACCATATCCATGCCAATCGCATCTGACGGCTCGTCTTCGGTATCGCCGCCCATAGCTTGCCCCATTTGCGCGGAAATTTGCTGGAACACCGGCTCAAAAACTACTTTGCCGCGCGGGTCGGCCAACCATTCCCGCACCGTCGATTCGTTATCCAGCAGGCTGGGCAAGGTCAGGGTTGATTGCAGGGTCACAGTCTGGGTGCCGCGAATATCGGCGGCAGACGCGCCAAGCAACAGATCGAACTGGCCGTCTTCGGTAATCCACTGCTTGTGGCCCGGATGGTAGAAAGCAAAAGCGCGGAAATCGAGCGCAATCGTAACGGTTTTCGTTTCGCCCGGCTGCAGACTGACTTTGGCAAAGCCTTTCAACTCTTTCACGGGTCGAACCAGTCCGGCTTCATGGTCGTGGACATAAAGCTGCACAATTTCCTGGCCCGCCATCTGGCCGGTGTTGGTGACATCGACAGAAACGGTCACGCCCTCAATATCTTTGAAGGTGGCAGCGGAGACCTGCGGGTTGCTGTAGGCAAAGGTGGTGTAACTTAAGCCATACCCAAAGGGGAATAGAACCGGCATCTCTTTGGCGTCGTAATAACGGTAGCCAATGAACAGCCCTTCGCCGTAGCGCACCACGCCCTCCTCGCCGGGGAAATTGAGGTGGGCCGGGGTATCGCTCAGTTTGAGAGGGAAGGTTTCGGCCAATTTGCCGGAGGGATTGACCTTGCCAAACAGAATATCGGCAATGGCTCCCGCCCCGGCCTGCCCCATCAGCCAGGCTTCCAGAACCGCCGCCGTACCATCGAGCCAATCAGCCATGGCCACAGCCGAGCCGGTGTTGAGGATGGCCACCGTGTTGGGCTGAACCGCGGTCACCGCCTTGATTAGCGCCACTTGCTGCTGAGTCAGGTTCAGGTCAGGCCGGTCATACCCTTCCGACTCGATGACCGGCGGCAATGCGACGAAAATCAAGGCCACTTCAGCCGCCTGGGCATTGGCCACGGCCTTGTGAATTAATTCCTGCTCAAAATCCAGGCCGGCGGGATAACCGGCGGCGTAGGTCAGGTCAGCCTCACCGGCCAGGGCTTGCACGGCGTCAAAGGGGATATCGACCCGGGTGGGGTTGATGAAGGAGCTGCCGCCGCCCTGAAAATGAGGTTCTTGGGCGGTGCGGCCAATGATGGCGATCCGGCGGGGCTGCTGCAATGGTAACAGGCCATTATTTTTCAGCAGCACAATCCCCTCGGCGGCAATTTTGCGGGCCAGGGCATGGTGCGCGGCCACCTCAAACTGGCCGCCTTTGGGCGTTTGAGCCGCCTTGAAAGCAATGTTCAAAATCCGGCGCACCGACTCATCCAAAACGGCTTCATCCAGCGTCCCCCCGCGGACAGCGTCAATCACGGCCTGCACCCGGCGGGGTTTGGGACCAGGCATTTCCAGATCCGTGCCGGCCTGTAAAGCGGCCACCCGGTCGTGGACCGCGCCCCAATCAGAGAAGACCAGCCCTTCAAACTTCCACTCATCTTTAAGGATGTCGGTAATAAGCTCATGATGCTCGGAGCAATAGTCACCGTTGAGTTTGTTGTAGGCGCCCATCACTGTCCAGGGCTGGGCCTGTTTAACGGCCATTTCAAAGGCCGGCAGATAGATTTCGTGCAAGGTGCGTTCATCCACCTCGGCGCTGATGCTGAACCGCTGAAATTCTTGATTGTTGGCCGCAAAATGTTTCAGCGAGACGCCCACCCCCCGGCTTTGCACGCCGTTGATATAGCGGGTGGTCAGCCGGCCGGACAGGAAGGGGTCTTCGGCATAATATTCAAAGTTGCGCCCGCACAGGGGGGTGCGTTTCATATTATTGCTGGGGCCAAGAATGACGCCCACCTCCAGGGCGATGGCTTCTTGGGCCAGCGCCTGCCCCATTTCCTCAATCAACGTTTCATTCCAGGTGGCTGCCTGGCACGAGGCCGTGGGAAAGCAGGTGGCCGGCAGACTCTCGGCGGCCATCGTGGTCACATCCGGCAGGCGGCGCACGCCATGCGGCCCGTCGGAGCAGAGCAGTTCCGGCACGCCCAGCCGCTCAATGGGCGTGGTTGTCCAGGAGCTGGCTCCCGTGCAGAGGGCCGCTTTTTCCTCAAGGGTCATTTGGTCAATAATGGATTGGATATCAGGCATGGTTTGTGTTCCTTCATCCGCACGGCATTCGCTGCGATAATTTCGCCCTCATCATTCAAGCACGAGCCTCACAATATTTCTGGCATCTCAGCATCCAACAGCGTACCTGCTGCGGACAGCCCGGTGACCACCGCCTCAAGCGACTGGGCGGGCTGGGCCCGCGCCAGAATCTCGGCGGCAGGGGCATCGGTCAATTCTGCCAGCAGGCGCTCGGCTCTGGCGCGCATTTGCGGTTCGCAGGCGGGATTAGCCAGGGCCGGGATCAAGACATCCAAGGCCCGCTCCGGCTCACCGATTTTTGCCAGCAGCATCGAGACACCAATTATGCCATCGATAATGAGCGGTATGAATTGAATTTCGGTGGCTAACCTTAAACCATCCCTGAGATAGCCTTTGGCCTGTCGGACCTCGCCTAAGGCCAGGCTTACCCGGCCCAAGTTACTCAAGGCGGTTGCCATCCCGACCTGATCGCCGTTGCCGCGGGAAATCAGCAGGCTTTCTTCGTACTGTTGCTTTGCTTCGTCATATTCAGCCAGCGTTTCATTCACTTCACCCAGCCAGACCAGTGACATACGGATCATTACCCGGTCGTCAATCATTTTTTGAAAGGTCAAGCCTTCGTGCAGCAGCGATTTGGCTTCGCGATAGTTGCCGGTCTGGATGGAGAAACCCCCCAGGAAACTGTACATCAAGGCGATGGCCCGCGGGTTGCCGCTCTGCAGGTAATGAATTTTTCCTTCGTCGATAACCGGTTTGGCCTCGTCGAACCGACCCATTTTTAATAATACGGTGCCGAGGGTGCCCAAGGCGGAGCCGAGGTCAAAGTGATTGCCGCCGTTCTGTCGATATATAGCCAGGCTCTCTTCGAGAAACTGTTCAGCTGCGGCGTATTGGCCCAAGTGTCCCGTGACAACACCTAAGTGATGGAGAGCTCGCCCCGTTTCCAGCTGATTTTGGACCTGACGAGTTAGGTTCAGCCCCTGCTCAAGCAGATTAATTGCCTGTTCGAAACGGGCTAGGCGCATGCAGAACCAACCCTGCCGGATTAACAGTTGGGCCAATAACTGCTGTTGTTGGGCCTCGGCAGGCCCGTGCTTGGCCAGAGCCTCGGCCGCCTGCCGGAACATCTCCTCGCCTTCCTGAAACCAGCATTTGATCTCATAATAAGACCAGACGCTTTCCAGGGACCACAAGATGAGTTCGAATTCGTTGTAAGTAATGATCCATTGCCAGGCTGCCCGCACATTATCGAGCTCTGCCGTCACGGCGGCCAACGCTTCAACCTGTTTTTTACTTTCCAAATATGCCAATTGTTCTTTAAGGAAGACCGCGTAATATTCGGCGTGTTGGGTATGGGCGATGACCTTCGTCTTGGTCATCTTCCCGGTGCGCCCCAGCTCCAATTTTTTGGCCGCGTAACGTCGCAGCAGTTCGTGCCATTCGTAACGACCGTTTGCGTTCAGGGTCAACCATGATTTATCAATCAGCCTCGCCAGGGCGGGTACGGCGGCCCCGGCCACGTGCTGGGCCGCCCGGGGCGTGAACCCGCCTTGAAAGACCGATAACCGGGCCAGAAACTGCTGCTCGTCCGGTGTGAGCAGCTGCCACGAATAATCGAAGACGGCCTCGATGCTTTGATGACGGGACAGCGCGTTGCGGGCGCCACTCTGTAAAAAAGCCAGATCGCCTTCAATTTCGGCGGCGATCTCACGGAAGGACATAGCTGGCACCCAGGCCGAGGCCAAATTTATGGCCAAGGGCATCCCTTCAACTAAGCGACAAATGCGACCGATTTCGGCCATTTCGGCCTCTGTCGGGCCAAAGCCGGTTTGTACTCGACTAACATTTCGCAGGAACAATCGCACGGCGCTGTTGTTGGCGATTTCGTATGCAGCGGCAGCTTCCGCCGGCGTGGGCAGGCTATCGACCTGAAACAACCACTCCTCTTCCAGGTTGAGCCGCTCGCGCGAGGTGACCATAATTTTTACCTCAGGCGCGGCGGCCAAGATATCGATCAGTAAGGCGAGACCGGTTGTTAGCTGCGGGCTTCGACTGCCGTCGCCGCGTGACTCCCCCTTTCCCAATTTTGGGAGAGGGGGTAGGGGGGCGAGTAAGTGCTCAAAATTATCGAGCAGGAGCAGGATTTCGCGTTCGTGTAAGGCATTAAGCAGCTGTGCGTGCGGGTTGCCTACGCTCGGCAGCGAGAGCTGGAGCGCCTCGGCGATGGCCAGAGCCAACAGATCCACTGAAGGCAGGGCTGCCAACGAAACAAAACAAACGCCGTGCAGTAGGGCCTGCTGCTGCTGGCCGGCAGCTTCAAGAGCCAGGCGCGTTTTGCCGATCCCACCTGGCCCGACCAGAGTTAAGAGGCGACAATGAGGATCGGCCAGAAAACCCTTGAGCCGCTGCAATTCGGTTGTGCGACCTGCAAGCGGGGTCGAGTGCCGGGGCAGCTTGTCAACGCGCAAGGCGCTCGCCACTTTAATCCGCTGGTAAAGCCGGGTTGTCTCTTGAGCCGGTTCTACCCCTAACTCTTCGGCTAGCAGCCGCGTGAACTGCTGGTATCGTTGTACGGCCACGTTGGGTTGGCCGCTGCGAATCAGCAGCCACATTAACTGGCGTTGGGCTGCGTCATGGTAGGGATTAAGCTCGTGAAGCTTTTCTGCATTTCGCAGTCCTTGTTGATAGTCGCCCGTCGTCAAGTAGTGGGCCACAAGGCGCTGCAGCCCCAGGCCGGCCAGGCGCTTCAATTGTTCCCGCTGCAAGAGTGCCCAGGTTTCAAACTCGCGCCCATCTCGAAGATGAAAACTTGCCAGGAAGTCGCCCCGATAGAGGTCTACAGCGCTTTGCAACAGGTTGGCCGTTGCGGCAGGGAGCGGCGTGTCTCCCTGTAAATGCGACCCATGGTGGGTGAGTTGGTCTTCAAATTCGGCCGCATCCAGCCAGTAGTCGGCGGCGCGGTTAAAGGCCAGAGTCTGCCGGGTGATGATCAAGTTGTCGTCAAGTTCGCGGCGTAAGGCGGTTAGAATTGTGCGCAGGTTGGTCAGCCCCTGTTTTTGGGTGCGCTCACTCCACAACAGATCGGCCAGTGCTTCGCGCGGAATGGGCCGGTCGTGGCAAACCAAATAAATCAAGAGTGCCTCGGCCGCGCGCGAGGGTAAGCCCGTTAATGGCCGGCCATCAACTTCTATAGCCACAGTGCCTAGCAGTCGAATGGTCAATTTCTTGTTCATTGGCTAAGGGTAAATTTAAGGCCTTGTCGAATAATGAATTTGCTATTTTGTCGGGAGCTTAGAGATGGGGATATTGGAAATTTCCACTAATCTACTCATTTCTAATTGGCTAGTCTTTCTAACGGTGAAAAACTCGTTTCTGAATAGTATTAGGAAGATAGGCTATGGTTGGTCGAGGACTGTGTCTATTCTAAGCGGTTTCTGAGCGTTTTGCAAGTATCATGAGGGGCGCAAGGAGGCAATGTAAATGAACGAGATTTATTCCCAGGATTCTGAAAAATATTTAGCGCCGTCGATGCTTTTTGCTTTTCCCGGCAAGGAAGATGTCGTCCAACCGGCCAAGTTTTATCTCGTGAATGACGTGGCCACAATTGGGCGTTCCCCTCAATGCGACATCGTCGTCGAATCAAAAGCCGTGTCTCGTCTCCATTCTAAGGTCGAGCGTGACGGCCTGCGCTATCTGCTGTCTGACACCCACAGCGCCAATGGCACCTTTGTCAACGGCCGCCGCCTCCGTGAACCCCATGTACTCCAGGACGAAGACCAAATTGGGATAAGTCAGCCGGCTCCTCTACTGCTCTTTGTTGATGCCGACCCGACCGAGTTTATCGCCGGTCAGCTAAGGTATGACGAGCGCTCCATGACCTTTTTCTTGGATAAACAGCCGTTAGAGCTAACCCCAGCTCAATTTCGGCTGCTGTTTCATTTCTACCAACACGCCGGCGTTGTATGCACCCGTGAAAGCTGTGCCGAGGCGCTGTGGGGGCGCGACTATGACCCGGCTCTGGATACTGAGGCGCTCGACCGGGCCATCAGCAACCTCCGGCACAAGTTGCGCGAGATCAAACCTGAGGCTGACATGATTAAAACAGTTCGTGGCCTGGGCTATGTGCTAGAAATTTGAGCGCTTCTCGCCGCCTGCGCTCGGCATCTTTGTCTCTACGAACCTCCGCCAATGGTCAGGTAATCGGGAGGTAATTTACCTGTACCCGACAGCGCTTTCCCGCTATACTGGAGACGTACCACCAATTAATTACTACGTTAAGCACCACGCCTACTTCATCCCTCGTCAACCGTCAAAAAAATAATACGCTAATTCTATCAGCCGTTAGTAAGCAATCATGGAGAGAAGCTATGCTTCATTTAGCTCAATCAGCGAAGACCGGGTTTTATTGCCCTGCCGATGCCGCCAAGCGAGCCGGGCGAGTGTCGCGACAACTATACTTACGGGCATATACCTTAGGTTGGCTAGGCCAGGTGTGGTCGGCTCTAACCGGGCGATCGCCTCATCTACTCAACCTGGCTGAGGTCGAAGCGCGCCAGGCCGTAGTAAATCGCTACTCTGCCGGCTTGAGGACGGTACCGCTTAGCCAGATCCGGGGCAGCCAGGGACGCTGCCACGACTTTGACCGCAATTTTTATCCCCTTCAAGATCGCCTTGCAAGCCGCTGGCTGCGGGTCGCGACGGCCTGGAAACTGGGATTAGCCTTGCCGCCGGTTAAACTGATCCGGCTAGGCGAAATCTATTTTGTGCAAGACGGGCATCACCGTATTTCGGTAGCCCAGGCCTTGGGACAATTCGAGATCAACGCCGAAGTACGGGTCTGGTGCGTCGAAGATTAGACGGGAGTTATTATTTAGCAAGGAGGTCTTTCTTATGAAAATCTGCATTACCACCGGTACGGGCGAAGGCCCAACGCCACTGGCAGCCTTTGACGCTGCGCTCATCGATGCCGGGATTGCCAACTACAATCTCATCTATCTATCCTCGGTTATCCCGACGGGCAGCGTCATTCAGCGGGCCAAATTTATGACGCCTCCCGACGAGTATGGCTATCGTCTCTATCTGGTCATGGCCCGACAAGACCAGCAACAACCCGATCACTCGGCCTGGGCCGGGCTCGGTTGGACCCAAGATCAGACCGCCGGGCGCGGCCTGTTTGTCGAACTTCATGGTTCCGACCGTGCTGCTGTAGAATTCGATATTCAGGCGTCTCTGGAAAGTATGATCGCCAGCCGGGCACTGCCTTACGGGCCCATTCAGAGTGAGATTGTGGGGATAACCTGCCGCGATAAACCGGTGTGTGCCCTGGCCATTGCCGTTTACCAAAGTCAGGGCTGGTAAATGTCGGGCAGTCAAATGAACGTATTCAGTTATCGGCGACGATATCAATTTTAGGAGAGTGTCATGCTAAAACTGCTACAAATTTCACTCATCATTCTGGCGGTTATCGCCGTGGCCGTAGCCGATGCTTTTCTCAAGAAAGCTTCGGATCAGGGTAGTCTGCACCGCGCCTTTCAGAGTCCCTGGATGATAGGGGCGATCCTGCTGTACCTGTTCCAAATTCTGTTCTTTACCTATATGTTCGTAGCCGGGTGGCAGTTGAGCCTGGTCGGGAGTCTCCAAACGGTCTTTTATGCTATGGTGGTGCTTCTGGCCGGCATCTTCTTTTTTCGGGAAACGTTGACCCTGGTGCAGGGGTTTGGCCTTATGTTGGCCGTCGGCGGGGTGATTTTGATTAATTTGCCGAGCGGGGCCTAAAGATATTGACCGCAGACTCGGTAATGATCACCGGTCTTCGACCTATTGATTTAACGGAGAATAACATGTTACATCCGACATCCCACCAAACTGTTGCAAACAGAGCAGCCCCGGCCCGGCTCCGGCGCTGGCGCCTGGCCGGCCCGGTCCTGCTGCTGCTGGCCGTCCTGAGCTTGCCTGTGCCGGCAGCCAGCGCCGCCACCATTACGGTGAATACTACCACCGATGAAATCAACAACGATGGTGACTGCTCGCTGCGGGAGGCCATCCGTGCCGCCAACCTGGATCAGGCCGTCGATGCCTGCCCGGCCGGCAGCGGGGCAGATACCATCATCCTGCCGGCGGGCAACTACGTTTTGAACCTTGCCGGCAGCGGCGAAGATGCCGCTCAAACCGGCGACCTTGACATCACCGCCGACTTGACTCTCAGCGGTGCCGGCTCTACCAGTACCACGATTGACGGGAATGGCCTTGACCGGGTCTTACAAATTTTTTCGAGCACGGTAGAAATCTCGGGCATCGAGTTTACAGGCGGCGTTTCGGGCACCAATCACGGTGGCGGAATCAATCTCACGTCGGGAACGCTGACCCTATCGAGTAGCCGAGTGACCGGCAACGGGGGCAATACCGGCGGCGTCTATGTTGCGAGCGGCGCCCAATTGACCCTGACGAACAGTCGCGTTGAGGATAATAGTGGGGCCAGTGCCGGTGGGATAGCGGTCAGCTTCGGCGCAG